>NZ_JBBMFF010000184.1:0-12456 GCF_040096185.1 Faecousia intestinalis
ATGAACAAGATGCAGAAGCGCGGACTTCCTCTGGATTTTCCGACCATGCAGGCAAATATCATGGATGTTGCCGGTGTTCGTGTGATCTGCTCTTTCGAAGAGGATGTGTTCTTTTTGGCAAAGTGCTTAAAAGGACAGTCTGACATTGAAATTATCACAGAGAAAGACTACATTTCACACCCCAAGCCAAATGGATATCGCAGTCTGCACCTGACGATCCGGTTGCCGGTATTCTTTGCAGAAAAAGAGGTCCATGTGCCAGTGGAGATACAACTCCGTACAATCGCGATGGACTTCTGGGCAAGCCTTGAGCATACCATCCGCTATAAGAAAAACTTGCCGATAAATACTGAAATCGAAACTGAGCTGAAAGAGTGCGCCGATTCCAGCAGAGAGTGGGACACCAAAATGGAAAGATTATTGCATTTGATGCGCTAAAAATGCTAATTTGGAGTTCTTTTATGTTGTGCATCAAACTGCACCCCCTAACATCGAAAATGCACCCCCCTAAAATCAAAAATGCACCCCCTCCAAACCGTAATTGCACCCCCTTAACGGGTTTCTATCAAAATTAGAGTCATTTGCCAAACAAGGTTCGGACGAACACCTATTTCTTCAGCGGCGGCTTTGCCGTGAAATGTTCGCTCTGATCCACAACAGAAAAGCGCCGTCTTGGGAGGAAACCCGAGACGGCGCTTTTTTTCGCTATTCATACAAAGCGAAGCCCGTCTCGGCAGAGAGACGGGCTTCGGTGTGCCACGCGGATTACGTTGGGATGTTTTCAGCGCACGACTCGACCGGAGCCGTCGCCGCTGATCAGCTGATACACCTCATCCGGCATAGAAAGGTTGAAGTCAAATTCGATCGAGTGCTTCAGGCAGGAGGCACCGAAGCCGTCACCGAGACCGCCGCATCCGTCACCGATGCACAAACTGCCTTCACCTTTACCGACAGCGGCATCAACGTAGAAGGCAGCAGCGACGGCTACGAGTGCAACGGTACGGTGCTGACGATCGATGCCGCTGGTACTTACCTGCTCTCCGGCTCGTGTACGGACGGCTCAGTTAAAATTAAGAAGGGCACAACCGGTGTGAGGCTGATCCTGTGCGGTCTGAGCCTGACAAGCGCCGACACTGCGCCGATCACCTGCAACAAATCGAGCGAAGTCGTCATCGTCGCCGCAGACGGAACGGAAAATGTCCTGACCGACGCCGCCGCGAACAATGATGAATCGAATTCCGGCAACGAAAACGCCGAAAATGCCGTCATCAAATGCAAGGACGGCTCGGCCGTCACCCTCTGCGGCGCCGGGACGCTAACACTCAACGCCTACGGCAAAAACGGCATCAAGTCCGGCGCGACCACCGCAGAGGAAGGCGAAGCCTCCCTCACCATCCGCGAGCTGACGCTGAACATCAATGCCTCCGTCAATGACGCAATCAATGCCGAGCAGTATCTCGCCGTCGAAAGCGACACGCTGAACCTCGCTACCGCAGACGTTGCGCTGCACTGCGATCTGATCATGGACATCGGCGCAGAAGGAACGGATGGTCCGACGATTGCCATTGCAGAGGCCTGCGAGGGCATCGAGGCCGCGGCGCTGAGCATCCGCTCAGGCGATATCAGCATTGTCTGCACGGACGATTGCCTGAACGCAGCAAATTCCGATCTTGCAAACTATGATTTCGCCATCAATATCTCCGGCGGCACAATTGTCGCCTACACCACAGCGGGCGACGGCTTTGATTCCAACGGCAGCCTGACCATCTCCGGCGGCAATGTGACCGTATGGAGCGGCGGCAATGCCGACAACCAGCCCCTCGATGCCGACGGCACCATCGCCATCACCGGCGGCACGGTGCTCGCCGCAGGCAGCAGCGCCGGGATGGGCATGAATCTCAGCACCACGCAGGCCTACGTCATCTTCGGCTCTGCCGGGATAAGTGGCATGGGCAATATGTGCGGCCAGCCCGGTAGCTTTGGCGGCATGCAGCCCCCGCAGAACGGCGGCCAGCCCAAGAGCGATTCCAAAGTGAGCGGCAATTTCCAGCCGAGTGATGATTTCCGGCCCGGTGACATGACCTCCAACAATATTTCCGCCGCAACGGCCACCGCGCAGGCCGGCAGCGACAACAGCTCCGGTAACGCAATATAATCAAAGCGTGCCCGTCAAAAACTGGTGTCAGAAAAAGCGATTGGTGTCAGGCACATTGCCTGACACCAATCGTTTGCTTACAGCCACCCCTGTGAGGAGGCTCAGAGGGTGTACTGCGGATAGGTTTTTTTAAACAGGGCGTCGATAGGCTCCTTCTCCGTTGCGGCATAGTCGGAGGTGCGTGTGACGCAAATGGCCGAGGCACACTGTGCATAGCAGACCGACTTTTCAAGGCTCCAATCCTGCGCCAGCGAGGCCAGCAGCGCACCGGCAAAGGTGTCGCCCGCGCCGCCGGTATCAACCGTCTTCATGGGAATGCCGGGGAAATAACGTTTTTCCTTGTGGGTGACCAAAACCGTGCCCTTTTCGCCGAGGGTGATGATGACTGCCTCGCGCACGCCCTTGTCCAGCAGCACCTGCGCCGCAGCATAGGCCGTTTCGGTGTCTGTCACGGGAAGACCGGTCAGCGACTGTGCCTCGCACTCGTTCGGCTTGATGATGGAGATATAGGGATACAGCGTCTCGTCGATCGGCGCGGCCGGCGCGGGGTCGAGCATCGTCCGCACGCCAAGTGAGGCCGCAACGCGGATGGCATGGTCGACTGTTTCAAGCGGTACCTCCAGCTGCGCGCCGAGAATTTTTGCGCCGCGGATGGTTTCGTAGAGGCAGTCGACGTCGCTGCAGGTGACCTGCCCGTTTGCACCGGGCACAACGACAATTTTGTTTTGCCCTGCTTCGTCAAGGAAAATACCTGCACTGCCGGTCGGCGTTGTCTCATCGAGGTAGACAAAGTCCGTGTGGATGCCGAGGTCGGCATACATCTGCTTTTGCGCGCGGCCGTGCGCATCGTTACCCAGCCGCTCCAGCAGGAACACGTCACCGCCGAGCTTCTGCGCAACAACGGCCTGTCCCGAGCCCTTTCCGCCGACGACGATGTGATAATCGTCGCCGATCAGCGTCTCACCGCGGGCAGGCAGCTCCGGCGAGGTGAAGACGTGGCAAACGCTGCAGCTCCCAAGCACCACAACTCGGTTGTTCATCTGTCTTCCCTCCCGTCAGATGAGCTTCATTTCCTGAAGCCCTGCTTTGATGATTGCCTTCTGTTCGTCCGTTACGTACGTCATGTTGTGCGGCATTCTCGTCCCATGGAAGGGCATGTCCAGAAGCTCGCAGGCATAGAAATAGCCGTTCATGTCCGACGCAGTCTTCAGGAGCTTACGCACCTTCATAGAAAATTTCTGCGCCTGCATTGCGCCAATGGGGTCGTCGTTGTACCACGCGTCGGTGATGGCAAGGATGACCTTCGGGAAGGGCACGGACGTGGCCGAGATCACACCCACGCCGCCGACGGCCAGCATCGGCAGCGTCAGCGCATCGCTGCCCGCGATACACTGGAAGTCCGGATAGTTCACCTGCAGCAGAAGATCCTGCAATGCGGAGATGTTCTGCGTGCTATCCTTGTAGCCCAGGACGTTCGGGTGGGCGTTGGCAATCCGTGCAACCGTCCGCGGCGACATGGTATTGCCGGTTTGGGGGACATTATAAATATACGTCGGATAGTCCTCCGGGATGACCTCGTCAAAGAATTCCACCAGTGCCTGCTCGGTGTACGGGAAGACCGACGGCTGCGAGATGCAAACCGCGTCCACGCCGATGTCCATATAATCCTGCACAAGCTGCTTGGCGTTTTTGATGGAGTCCTCCATAACGTTCATCATGACCGGAACGCGGCCGGCCGCAGCGTTGCACAGCTCCTCGCCGACACGGCGCTTTTCCTCCATGGTCAGCAGGTACGTCTGCGTCGAAAGTCCTCCCATAAACAGGCCGTCGATGCCGTTTTTGATCTGAAACTCCACCATTTTCCGCACAGGGCCGAAATCCAGCTCCTGATTGGGCTGATACGCGACCATGATCTCGCTGATACTTCCGTCAAATTTTTTCTTTCTCATACGAATTTCCTTTCATTTCGTCGGGCGGTCAACACAGCCATAGTAAAATACGGCTCTCTTCGCCGGGTCAAGGCGCAGCGTCACATTCGGGGTAAGCTCGATGGCCTCGCCCGCCTTGTTCTTCGCGCGCCATGTGATCTCCGAGAAGATCACGATCGCGTCCGCATCCTCAGTAACCTTGATGCTGTGAATGCAGTGCTCCCCGCAAAAGTCGCGGCACTGGGCGGCATACCACCGCTCAAACCCGGCCATATCCAGCGGGTTGTTCGGAAAATCGACCACAAGCCCCTCGCCCACGGTCAGTCTGGCCAGCTCGGAAAACGGCGCCTTGCCGTCGATCTTGCGATACCAGTCACGCAGAAACGCTTCGCCGAAGGCCGTTGTCTCTGTCATATTGTTCAATGCTCTGCACCTCTTTTTTAGCTGTCCTCTGGAGAGAACGGAATGGTCATGGCCTCCGGGCCGGTCACGCCCTTCTTACGGTTGGCGATGGATACGATGACCAGAACGATCACCGTGGCCAAATAAGGCAGCATTTTCAGCAGCACCGGAGAAACTGCGATGCTGATGGCCTGCAGCTGGTAGGCCAGCGCCTCCATGCCGCCGAAAACATAGGCCGTGATCATCGCCGCCGAGGGCTTCCACATGGCGCAGGTCACGATGGCCAGAGCGATCCAGCCGCGGCCGCCGGTCATGTTCTCCGTCCACGTCGGGATCGTGCTGAGGATCAGGAAGGAGCCGCCGATGCCGGCCAGAAAGCCGCCGATCATGACATAAATATACCGCGTCCGGTTCACGTTCACGCCGGTCGAGTACGCCGCCGAGGGATTTTCACCGCAGGCGCGCATCTTCAGGCCGATCTGTGTGCGGAACATAACAAAGCTCAGGACAATGACCAGAGCATACGAAAGATAGACCAGCAGATTCTGGTTGAAGAAGATCTCGCCGAGATATGGAATGTCCGCCAGCAGCGGGATGCGGATGTTTTCCAGCACCTTGGGCGCGGCAATGCCGTTGTAGTCCTTGCCGACAAAGGCGCTGAAGCCCGCAGCAAAGATGTTCAGCGCAAGGCCGCAGATGACCTGATGCACTCTGCAGGTAATGGACAGAAACGCATGGATGAGCGCCAGCAGCGCGGCGCAGACGCCGCCCACGAGCACCGCCACAAAAAGGCTGCCCGAGGCGATGAGGGAAATAAACGCCGTGACTGCGCCGAAGAGCATCATGCCGTCAAGGCCGAGGTTCAGCACACCGGCGCGCTGGTTCATGATCTCGCCCAGCGCCGTCAGGAGCAGCGGCGTGCCCTGCGCGACCGCAGCGGTCAGCGTGGCACGAAGGATGATATCAATCATTGCCGAGCCTCCTTTCCTTACGGACGATGCGATATTTGGTGAACATGCCGCCTGCTGCGACAAAAATCAAAATGGAGCCTTGGATCATCTGCACCGTCGAGACCGGCAGCCCGAGCTTTTGGATGGTATTGCCGCCCACCAGCAGACCGCCGAACAGGAACGACACCACGACGGCGGCCAGCGGATGGCACTGCGCCAGATACGCGATGGTCATACCAGACGAGCCGAGCTGTGAGGCAAAATTTGCCTGCAGGCGGTGTGTGATGCCGCAAATCTCAACCATGCCCGCAACGCCGGCGATACCGGCACTGAGGAACATCACCAGCAGGATGTTCCGGTTGACGGACATGCCTGCATAACGTGCGACCTTTTCCTTTGCGCCGATGAGCTTGATTTCAAAGCCCCAACGCGTTTTATAGATAACAAACCACAAAGCCAGCGCAATCGCAAGGCCGATGATCAGGCCGGTGTGGATGCGCGTGCCGAAAAAGGTTGTCAGCTCGCCCGCAGACGGGATCTTTCTCGTGCGCGGGAAGGCAAAGCCTGTCGGGTCCTTCCACGGCCCCTGAATGAGCCATGCCACAAAGAATGTCGCTACATAGTTCAGCATCAGACAGGTGATGAGCTCGTTGACCTTCCATTTTACCTTCAAAATGGCCGGAATGAGGCCGTAAATGCCCGCGCAGATAAACGCCGCAAGGAACGCCAACAGCACGGTTACAAACCGGCTGCACCCGTTAAGATGCAGGACGACATAGGTCGCCGCAGCCGCACCGATGTGCAGCTGGCCCTCGCCGCCCGCGTTCCAGATCTGCATTTTAAACGCAAAGGCGACACCTACGGAGATGATCATCAGCGGGATCATCTTGACGACTGTCTCGCTCAGGCCGTAGGCCGAGCCAAACGCGCCCTCGAACATGACCGAGTAGACCTCGATGGAAGATTCTCCGGAAATCAGCAGGAAGATTGCCGAAAACAGGAAGCCTGCAACAATGGAGGCAAGCGGAACGGCAAGCTTCGTCCAAAGCGGGACACTCAGCCGCTTTTCCAGTGTCAGATATCGTTGTTTACGCATTCGGCTCACCGTCCATTCTTGCGGCGCCGGACATGGCCAGGCCGATGGTCTCCAGATTGACCCGGCTGATCGGTACGATGCCCATAAATTTGCCCTCATACATCACCGCAACACGGTCGCAGAGCTGGAAGATCTCGTCAAAGTCCTCCGACACCAGCAAAACGCCCGCTCCGCGGTTCTTTTCGTTGACCAAAATTTTGTGGATACTCTCCGTTGCCTTGATGTCCAAGCCGCGCACCGGGTAGCTGGCCAGAATCACGTCCGGCTTGCTCGCAGTCTCGCGCGCAAGAATCAGCTTCTGTGCATTGCCGCCGGACATGCTTTGCACGAGGCTCTTCGTCCCGCCGACCTTGATTTCGAACTTGTCGATGAATTCCTCAGCCTGCTTGTTCAGCTTTTTATAGTCGACGATGCCGCCCTTGGAGAATTCCGGCAAACGGTAAGACTTGATGCTCGCGTTTTCCGCAACGCTCAGCTCTCGCACCAAGGCAAAGCCGTAGCGATCCTCGGGGATAAACGCCAGCCCGTCGGAGATGCGCTGGCGCACCGTTGTTTTCGTGATATTCTTCTCCTTGAAGGTGATCGTCCCGCCGGCAGCGGCGCGCAGGCCGGACAGCGCCTCCATCAGCTCCTTCTGTCCGTTGCCGGAAACACCTGCAATGCCCAGAATTTCGCCCGCATACAGGCTAAAGCTGAGCTTCCTCACCGCCTCGAGCTTTTTGTCATTTAAAACGGTCAGGTTCTCCACGCGCAGCAGCTCGCGGTCGGTCGTCGTATCGGTCGTGTTTCGGCGTCCCATCGAGATTTCGCGGCCGACCATCAGCTTGGCCAGCTCCTTTTCGTCGGTCTCGGCCTTAGTCAGCGTTCTGACAAGGCAGCCGTCGCGCAGGACGGTAATCCGGTCGGCGTAGTCCATGACCTCGTTCATCTTGTGCGTAATAAAGATCACGGTACAGCCGCTGTCGGTCATTTTACGGAGCGTAAGGAACAGCTCCTGCACCTCCTGCGCCGTCAGCACGGCCGTCGGCTCGTCCAAAATCAGGATGTTTGCATTGCGGTACAGCACCTTCAGGATTTCTACCCGCTGCTGCTCGCCGATCGACAGCTGCCACGTCAGCGCGCCGGGATCAATCTCGATGCAATAGCGCTCGGAAAGCGCCTTTACCCGCGCCTCCAGTTTTTTCTTGTTGATGACCTTGACATGGTCGTCGCTCAAAACGATGTTTTCTGCCACGGAAAACGGCTTTACCAGCTTAAAATGCTGATAGATCATGCCGATTCCGTGCTGGAGCGCATCCTTCGGTGTACGGATCATGACCGGCTTGCCGTTGATACAGATCTCCCCCGCATCGGGCTGCAGCACGCCGGTCAGGATGCTCATCAGCGTACTCTTTCCCGCACCGTTCTCGCCGAGCAGAGCGTGAATTTCGCCGCGGTAGGCGGTGAAGTCCACATTATCATTGGCGAGGCAGGACGGAAACTGTTTGCGGATCCCCCGCATTTGCACAGTTGCTTCTGCCATTGTCTTCTCCCTTTCTGATAAAAGTCGGGATTTTCATCCCGACTTTTATCGTTATTGCTTCCTGCTGCGCAGCCTCAGTCGGTCGGCTTGTCCGCCCAGTTGTCAATGACGTTCGGGAGGAACCACTGCATGGCGTTGGCGTCCTCGGTGGAGAGCACCTCGCCCTCAGCAACGCGCAGCTTGCCGGTATTGTCATAGAGCGGGCCGGCAAAGACCTCAAAGCCCTCACGCAGACGCTTCTCGGCATCGGCCACGAGGTCGCGGACGTCCTGCGGCACCTTGTCGCTGAACTCAGCCAGCGAGATTGCGCCGTCGTTGATGTCCAGCTCGCACCACTTGCCAACGAAGGTTCCGTTGCGGACAGCCTCAACCTGCTCAGCCATCCACGGGCCCCACGTCCAGCAGTTGGAGGTCAGCTGCTGCGTCGGTGCAAACTCGCGCATATCGACAGAGCTGCCGATGAACATCACGCCGCGGGATTCACAGACCTGCGCAACTGCGGAGGAGCTCAGGTCAATGCAAATCAGGTCGCAGCCCTGATCGATCAGGGTGTTGGCGCAGACCGCATCAGCGGTGGGATCATTGAAGGAGTTTGCCCACAGGGTAACGATCTCCGCATCGGGGTTGGCCTCGGCAACACCGACAGCAAAGCCATTGAGCTGCTTGATGGGGTCAGGGAACGGAATACTGGAAACGTAGCCGATCTTATTGACCTTCGTCATCTTGCCGGCGAGGAGGCCGGTCATATAGCGGCCCTGCTCGAGCTTGGCAATATAGACGGACATGTTCTTCGCCGTCTCGTAGCCGGAGCCATTGATGAAGGTAACATCGGGATATTCCTCAGCCAGGGACAGCATGTAGTCCACATAGTCAAAGGAGGTACCGACAATGATCTCGCAGCCGTCGTTGATATACTCTCTCATCACGCGCTCACAGTCCGCGCCGCCCGCAATGTTTTCGACCTTGTAGGTCTCGACGTTCTGACAGTTTTCTTCCAAATACAGCCGCGCGTTTTCAGATGTCTGCGACCAGGCGTCGGTGCTGACGATTGCGCTGAACACAAAGCCGATCTTGATCAGACGGTCAGGATCCTTGCCGGAGGCAGCGGGCTCGTTGTCGCCGGTGTCGTCAGGCGTCGACGGAGTGTCGGACGCAGTGTTGTTCGGCGTGTTCGGCGTCTCCGATTTGCAGCCGGTCAGCGCCAGGGAAAACAGCACCGAAACGGCAAGCAGCAATGCGATTAACTTTTTCATTCTTGGGGTCCTCCTTTTTATTTTTACAGGCTCGCGCCTATAATCTCAAGGTCACTTTTTCAGCTTGTGCAGGATATACGCCGTATAGAGATAAAAAAGGTCTTCAAACACACGTGGATTCTTACCGGTGATCTCCTGAATGCGATCGAGCCGGTATTTCAGCGTGTTGCGGTGGATATAGAGCTTATTGATCACCTCGGCCTGGTTGCCGCTCTCCTTGAAGAACACCTCGAGGGTCTGCACCAGATCGTCATAGATCGGCTGGGCAAACAGCTCGTTGATCTTCGTGTCGAACTGTACCTGACGCAGGCCGGAGATTGCATAAGCAAATTCAAAGTCTCGGTAGTCATAGATCATGCTCTCGGGATAAAGACGTTTTCCGGCGAACATTGTGTTCTGTGCCGAGACGAACGCTTCGTTCAGGTTTGGCCCTGTGCGTCCGGTGGCAAAGCTCACATCGTTGAACAGCATGCTGAGCTCCTTGATGATGCTCGGGTCATAGCCCTTACGCATGATGAGCACAATGCTGTTGTTGCCCAGACAGATGTAATAGTTGGAGTGCGGAAGGATGCTTTCAACGGCCTTCTGCGCGCTGAGCTGGTTCCAGATCCCGTCGAGCAGGACCACACCGTATTCCTGCGACACATCGATGCCGTTGCGCAGACCGCGGCGATAAAAGTCAAGGGAATACTCCCCCGGCGTGTTGAGCCACTCGCTCAAAAACTCAAAGTTGATGATGTCGCTCACTTGGCTCGTGTCCTTCAGATACGGCTGGTAGATCACGCTCTCGCCCACCGCCTTGGCAATGGAGGTCAGGCACTTAATCTGCTCGTTATCGCCGAGCATCAGCACCGCGCCGACGCAGACATCCTTGAAAAACAGCGGCGTCGCCGTCACGTTGCCGTCTACCACACGCTCGTTATAGAGCTTGCCGGAATTGGCCTGCTCAATGCACTGCTTTGCCAGCGGCGAGGTGCGGTTGATGCGCCCGGTGTCCGAGCTGGAAAGGATGACGCCGTCCTCATCGCAGAGGCTCACGCCCTCCGGAAAGATCTGCATCAGCTGCAGGACGATGCTTTTCGCCTGCGCCGTGGAAAGATAGACGTTCATGCCTGCATCCTCATCGCACCCAGCGGATACGCGTCTCATCGAAGCGATCCTGCGGGCACAGGGGCTTTTTCGGATAGCCGACCGGAACTGCTGCGAACGGAACGTACCGATCCGGCAGTGCAAAGGCCTTGCGGATCGCATCCACGCGATCCTGCCGCGGGTACATGCCCAGCCATACCGCTCCGAGGCCCAGCTCCGTAGCGCGAATGAGGATGTTTTCTGTGCAGGCGCTGACGTCCTGCACCCACCACGGACTGTTTTCGGAGATACGCGCCTCGTCTGCGAGCACCACGATCACCGCCGAGGCGTTCGTGCACATTTTTGCATAGGGACTGGCCTGTGCAAGCTTTTGCTTTCCCTCGTCAGAGCAGACGATCAAAAACTCCCACGGACGTTCGTTTTTCGCCGAGGGTGCCTGCATCCCCGCTGCAGCGAGCTGGCGCAGCAGCTCCTCGGGGACTGCCGTTTCCGCGTACTCACGACAGGAACAGCGCTGCATTACCGGATTCATCATATCTGTTTTCGTCTCCTTTTCCGCCTGCAAGATGCGGAGGTTACGAGTCGGGACGGGCTTCTCACAGCCCGATACTAACACGAGTTTCCCTACCTTGGCAAGCTTAATTTCGTGGTTTTTCGTCATTTTGTTCAAATGCACAGTCGTTTTTCAGCTTCTGTTGTGCACGATTTTAAATTGGCCTCTGTAAAAAGAACGAGAGGATCCCAGCGGGTCCTCTCGCTATCCGTTTCCTCCGGTGCAGAAAAGCTGCGCTGGTGAAAACACGACCATGCCCTGATCCAAAATGTTGATTACAGTACAGAAAAATATTCCAGCGCATAACGGATGCCGTCCGCCTCGCAATCACGAGTGACAAAATCCGCAGCCGCCCGCGCGCCCTCCGTCCCTGCCTCCATCGCAACGCCGATACCGGCCGCAGTCAGCAAGCCGATGTCGTTGTCCGAATCGCCGAAGGCCATGCACTGTGCCGGCGTCAGGCCGTAGCGCGCCAGCGTCGCCGCGAAGGCCTGCTGCTTCCCGCCCGCAGCGGAAAACAGATCGTGGCCGAAGGCGTGCCACTGCGTCTTGGCGCAGTGCGGCAGCAGCTCCATCGGCAGCTCCTCCGGCGGCAGGAACAGGGAAAATTTATACACCGGCTCCCGGCACAATGCGCGCAGGTCGCCGAGCTTCGGCGGCTGCGTTCGGATGTCCTCCAGCGCCTGTGCCGCCGCCGGCGTGAGACGGTTGATCGCACACTGCTTCTCGCTGACCATCCAGCAGGAAAGGCCGCGCGCCTCCACCCAGTCCAGCAGTCTTGCCAAATCGTCCGGATCGACCGGGCAGCGATAGAACACCGTTCCATCCGCATCCACACCCAGCTCTCCGTTGTTCAAAAGGTAGCCGTCAAAGTCCAGTCCGTCGATCAGGTGTCCCGCGCTGATCTCAAAGGGAGAGCGCCCCGTTGCAACAAAGCAAAGGATGCCCTTCCGCCGCAGCGCAGCCACAGACTCGAAGACCGACGCAGGAATACGCCCGCTTTTCCACGGGACGAGCGTTCCGTCAATGTCAAAAAATACCGCCTTAATCATGATTTTCTCCCGCGGCGGCAGCACCGCCGCTTTTTTGTCGTTTTTCGTGAGAAACCGACGTCATTTTTATTATATCGGATGCGCCGGAGTCTGTCAAGCGCCACGGCAGCTCCGCTTTCCTCCCCTCTGCAGCTTCACTGTATTCCGTTAAATGTCCTTTCTAGCTAAGGCGGTAATTCCGGATGCTTAATGCGAAAATTCACGGGCATTGACTTCATGACGGAAGCAGTGCCGGATGAAACGACCCTGTGCAAGTTCCGCCATCTTCTGGAAGAAAACGGCCTGAACAAGCTGTTTTTTGACGCGATCAACCGGGTAATGCTGCAAACCGGGCACATAATGAAGGGCGGAACCATCGTGGATGCAACGATCATCAACACACCCAGCTCCACCAAAAACGCGGAGAAGAAGCGCGACCCGGAAATGCACCAGACGAAAAAGGGTAATGAGTGGAAA
>NZ_JBBMFF010000185.1:0-2331 GCF_040096185.1 Faecousia intestinalis
CGCAGCCTTTTCAAACGAGAGCCCAGTGAAACGGGTCTCGTTTGAGAGCGTGTCGAAAAGGCTTTTTCGACACGCTCCCGGACGGCCCGCCGCAAGGCGGGCTGTCCGCATATCATAATGGCTCCGGCAGGGGAATATACTCTCCCATAAGAATACAACGAGGTGGGAGAATGGAACATATCGTCAATCAGATCATCCTGACCGGAAATCTCGCCGGTGCTCCGCGCTATTCCCATGAAAACCACGGCCGCCGGTTTTATGCTTTCCCGCTCGAGGTCGAGCGCCTGTCCGGCACGACGGACACGCTGCCGGTGCTCGCGCCGCTGGAGCTTCTGGAGCAGACGCCCGCGGCAGGCGGGGATACGCTGTGTGTGACGGGGCAGATCCGCTCCTATAACAACCGCGAGCCGGAGGGGCGGCGGCTCGTGATCTCCGTGCTGGCCGAGACGATGACGCTCTGCAGCGCGGCGCACGACAACCGCGCCGAGCTGCTCGGGACCATCTGCCGCGCGCCGGTCTATCGCCGCACACCGCTCGGGCGGGAGATCTGCGACGTGATGCTCGCGGTGAACCGGCCCTATCGCCGTGCGGACTATCTGCCCTGCATCCTCTGGGGCCGCACGGCGCAGGAGGCGGCGGAGCTGCCGGTCGGCACGCAGTTGGCACTGACCGGGCGGCTGCAGAGCCGGGAGTATATCAAAATGCTCGGCACCACGGCCGAGCGGCGGACGGCTTATGAAATTTCTGCGATCTCGGCGGAGCCGGTCCGGGAATAACCGGGAATAAAAATGCAGCGGCCGGAGCGAAATGCTCCGGCCGCATGTTGATTTGGATTCTCAGATCGGCTCGTCCATCAGACGGTCGAATTCCGCTGCGACGCGGTCGAATTCCTCCTCCGGGATATCGAGCAGATCGAAATCGGTGTCGTTGCGCTGATAGCCGTAGAGATAGACGTCGTCGGAATCGTCCAGGGCCTCCAGTGCGATATATTCCTTGCCGTCGAGCTCGAACGTGCCCATCATGCCGCAGTCGAACGTAACGCCGTCGTCAAATTCCAGCGTGATGATCTCGTCCTCGCCGTACTGTGCGCGCTTGTCTTCCATGTCAATGACCTCCGTATTGTTGGTAGCTTCAGTATACACGCTTTTTATTCCGCATGCAAGTCCAAAAATTGCCGATAAGCCGTCGGCAGGCCGATCTCGTGCTGCAGCGCGTTCTCATCCGCCCAGGTGAACTGCGGCGCTTCCGCCGCACACGTCAGCCAGACGCCGCGCAGATCCCACTGTACATGCGTGAAGATGTGCGTCCGTTCGGCCGTTTTGACGATGCCGGTCGGATGCACGCCCCACTGCTCCGCCTGCCGGAGCGCCTCCGCCGTTTCCAGCTTGCCGGGCACGTCCGGCAGCTGCCACAGCCCTGCCAGCAGGCCGCGGGACGGACGTTTGCAGACGGCGAGCCGGTCGCCGCACTGCAGCACGAAAACGGTGCGCTGCTCGATGCGGCGGGGCTTTTTTGGCGGCTTTGTCGGGAACTGCAGCTCCGTTCCCTGCGCGTGGGCTTCGCAGAGCGAGCGCAGGGGGCAGACCTCGCACTGCGGCGCGCCGTTTGGCAGGCAGACGGTCGCACCAAGCTCCATGAGTGCCTGCGTGAAATCGCCGCAGTGTCCTGCTGGATAGATTGCGCTCAGCGATTCTCCGATGCGCCGCCGCACGCGCACGTCGGCCGGGGAGTCGGCGCAGACCGTCAGCCGCAGGATCACGCGCAGGACATTACCATCTACTGCTGCAGTGGGCGCCTCAAAACAGATGGAGGCGATGGCCCCGGCGGTATAGTCGCCGATACCGGGCAGGGCGCGGATGGCGGAAAGCTCCCGCGGGAACTCGCCGCCGTGCTGCTCCATGACGCACTGCGCCGCCTTTTGCAGGTTGCGCACACGGGAATAGTAGCCGAGACCCTCCCAGAGCTTCAGCAGCACGTCCTCGGGCGCGCTTGCCAGCGCAGCGATATCCGGCAGACGCTCGAGAAAGCGGAGATAATAGCCGCGGACGGCTTCGACGCGCGTCTGCTGCAGCATGATCTCCGAGAGCCAGACGTGATACGGCTCACGGTCGCGCCGCCATGGCAGGTCGCGGCGGTGTTCCGCAAACCACGGCAGCAGCAGGACGGGCAGCTGCTCAAGCATGTTCTTTTCCTCCTTAAAACACAATGGTCCTGCAGCGAATGAACTGCAGGACCATTTGTTATCAGACTGTCAAAAAAGCCTCGCAGAGTTTGCGCCCGCAGGCGCAAAGAAAATGGAAATCATTTTCTCCGGCGGCGTGTACGTCGGAG
>NZ_JBBMFF010000186.1:0-4934 GCF_040096185.1 Faecousia intestinalis
CCTTGCGCCACTGAATTTGTACCGCAAACAACGTCAGCCTGCATGGCGCTCAGTGAGCGCCGCTACAGACGCAATCGGTTTGTACGTTTTTAACGACAGCAGCGCCGCCCGGATGAGCGGCGCTGCGCGTTATCGTTGCTTATTTCTGCTTCAGGAAGCGCATGAGGATCGTCGCCACCTGCGCGCGGGTCGCGCCCGCCTGCGGCTCGAGCCAGCTCTCGCCGCCCTGCGCCACGCCGTTGATGAGGCCGCGGTCCACGGCCCAGGCCAGCGCCTCGCGGGCATAGGCGCTGACGCGCTCCTCGTCCGGGAAGGCCGCAAGATCGGCATCCGTCGTCATATCGTCGCCGCGATAGGCCGCATAGCGATACAGGATAGCTGCCATCTGCTCGCGCGTGATCTCCGCCTCCGGGGCGAACGTGCCGTCGCCCATGCCGAGGACGATCTCGTTCTCCACGGCCCAGATCACGGCCTCGGTGTACCAGCTGTCCGGCTCGACATCCGTGAACGGGTTCGCGCCCGTCGGCTCCTTCTGGCCGTCGAGGCGATAAAGCACGGTGACGAGCATGGCGCGCGTCATGGCGACGTTCGGCGAGAATTCCGTATCAGACGTGCCGCGGAACAGGCCGAGCTCCAGCGTGTAATCGATGCCTGCATGGCTCCAGTGGCCGAACTCCGGCGCATCGTGATAGTCATGGCTCGGGCAGATCGTCCCGGCGCAGGACTCGAGGACCGGGAGCACCGTCTTCTGCTCCGCACCGCAGCGTCTGCAGGTCTGCTCCAGCAGGCCCTCCTTCGTCAGGCGCGGGGCCTGCACGACCGTTCCGGCGTTCCAGTCATGGCCCAGCTCGCGGACATAGTCGCCCGTCGTCCGGTCGCCGCAGTGCGCGCAGACATAGGCCGTGTAGCCAAGCTCCGTGCACGTCGGCTCGACGATCTGCGGCACATAGCTGTGCGCCAGCTTCGCGATCGGCTCCGTGTGAGTCTTGCCGCAGGAGCAGGTGTAGGTCATCTCGCCCTCGCGGGTGCAGGTCGGCTCGCGCGTCACGACGCCGTCGCCGTAGGTGTGGCCCGTGGGGGCGATGTAGCTGTCGGTAAAGTGGTCGCCGCAGCGGCCGCAGGTGTGCGTCGTGAAGCCCGGCGTTTCGCACGTCGGCTCCGTCACAACGGCCGCATAATCGTGGCCGAGCGCGGGCAGATTCGTCAGCGCACCGGTCTCGCCGCAGTGCGTGCACACCTCCTGCTCCATGCCCGCAGCCGTGCAGGTCGGGGCAAGGACGGTGCGGGTCTGCATGTCGTGGCCCGTCGCGGGAACGGACTTCAGCGGGCCAATCAGCTCGCAGCGGCTGCAGACGCTCTGCTGCATGCCGTCCGTCGTGCAGGTCGGGGCGAGGATGGTGTGATCAACCATGTCATGGCCGAGGGCCGGGAGCACAGTCGCCTCGCGGAACACAAGGCCGCAGCCGGGGCAGGCCTCGCTTTCGCTCAGGCCCGGCTCCGTGCAGGTGGCCGCCTTACCCGGTGTGACCACATGGGCATGCTCGCCCGTAGACGGGACCGTCGTCTGCGCCGTGAAGACCTCTCCGCAGCGCGCGCAGTGGCTGCCCTCGGTCAAGCCGTCGGAAACGCACGTCGGCGGGACGGCGGCGTCCGTCACGACATCGTGGCCCAGCGCCTCCAGCTCCCCGGCCCGCTTCGTCAGGCCGCAGTGCAGGCACGTCAGATTCGTGAAGCCCGCCTCCGTGCAGGTCGGCTCCGTCGTAGCCGAGATGTAGATGTGCTCCGTAGGCTTCACCGTGATCTTGTAGGTGACGCGATAACCGTTGGACGCCCGCACGGCGAACTGGTATTCTCCGGCCGGCAGCGGCTTGTTGATCAGATTTGCGCCCTCCGTGATCTCGAAATACGGGTACTTGGCACCTTCCTCCACATGGAAGCCGACATCCTGCCAGACGTTCAGGCCGGAGAGGGTGAGATAGTCGCCCTCGACATAGTTCTTTCTGATCGGGCCGTCCGTCAGCAGAACGGCCTGATATTCCGAGCCACTCGTGCCGAGGTCGAACTCCGGATACAGGCCCGCGCCGTCCTCGCGCTCCGTGTAGGCCTTGAGGTCAAAGTCCGGCTTCTCCTTCCAGTTTACCCCATCGACATGGTCCTGCAGGACCTTCGTGGTGATCTTGTCGACTGCCTTCGTGCTCCACTGGAGCTGCCACCACGGGTCGCCGTTGAGCGGCGTGCTTCCGCGCTCGGACGCGCGGCTGCCCCAGAGGTGATAGACCGCATTGGCTGCATAGCCATTGCCCGTCAGAAGGCCGACCTGATAGTAACGGTCCTCCGCAGAGGCGTTCTGCTTCTCGACCTTCGGCGCAGCGCCGAGCGCCAGCCACATCAGATTGGAGAACGGCGCACGCTCATAGCCGGTCAGGCCGCCTGCCGCCGCGCCCGTTGCACCCTTGGCGCTGATGGAGCCCTGGAACTTCTCGGACTGGATATAGCCGCACTCGTTTATGGTCCCCGTCAGGTAATAGCCGACCAGACCGCCCGCGATCGCGCTGCCGTCCGCCCACGGAAGGAATTCCTGCGGGTTGGCCGCCTTCGTCGTGACCGCACGGACCGAGGTATCCACGCAGACGACGCCGCGCAGGGCGGCCTCGCCGGCCTCGCCGGTTTCCTTGCCTGCCAGCTTGCCGACCGCGCCGCCGGCATAGACAACGCCTGCGCCGCTGTGCTCACCCGTGACCGAGCTGTCGTAGACCGCGCAGTATTCGATCCTGCCGCCGTTGACCAGGCCTGCGAGGACGCCGACGCAGAGGTCGCCCGAGCGGCCGCCGGAGTCGCCGTCTGCCGTCAGGCCGGTCACCGTGGCATTGCGCACGATGAGGTTGCGCACCGTGCCGGTCAGCTCGCCGAACAGGCCGACGGTATGGGCCGTGTTGCCGCCCATGCCCGTCAGAACCACATTGTAGATCTCGTGGCCGTTTCCGTCAAACGTGCCGCTGAAGTTCCGCATACCCGTGAAGGACTTGCCCTCCATATTCAGCTCATTATGCAGGATAAACTGACAGTCCGCATAGCTGGGCTTCGAGGTATCCTGCGGTGAAATGGCGGCGAACTGATCCGCCGTTTTAATGATATACGGATAGTCCTCCGTGCCGAGGCCGCCCGCAAACGGGCCGCTGTCGATCTGCTTATAGAGCACGAGCGTGATGGTCTGCATCGTCTTGCCGCCGAACTCCACGTCGAGCTTGAGGAATCTGCGGCCGTATTCAAACCCGCCCTCTTCCGTGGTCTTCACATGGAAGAACGCGTTGTCGTGGATCTGCAGATAGGTCGGATCCGCAGCGCTTTGGGCGCGGATGGTGAATTTCGCGATGCCGGAGAAGGCCTCGCTGAGGGATTCGTCAAAATACTTTGCCAGCTCCTCCGCCGGGTCGCGCAGCCAGAAATTGGCCCCGGTCTCGATGACGAAGCTGTCGCCGGAGATGGTGCGGTTCAGCATCCTGCCGCCCGGCGTCTGGTAGACGACCTCAAAGGCCACGTCCTGATGATAATTCGAGCGCAGGTCGCCCAGAATGCAGCCCGCCGTCTGCTCGACGTCGCTCCAGAGGGCGGTGATGGTCGCGTCGATCTGCTTCTGCGAGATCATCGTACCGAAATCCGTCTGATAGAGGCCGCCGTTTTCCGTGATGTAGGCCGTCTGGTACAGGGCGATCGCCTGCTCATAATACGCGCCCATGACATAGGCGTAGTAGAGGTAGACGATCATGTCCTGCGTGCTCTGCGCAGCCGCGGCGCGCGCCTCCTCCTCCGTCTTGCCGCCGCCCTGATAGGCAAGGATGTAATACTGCGTCAGGACGTCCACAACGCTGCCGGGGCCGGAATAGATGTACTTGCCCTGCAGATAACGGCCAAGCTTGTCGACGGCGGAGTGCAGGTTGCCGCTGTATTCCACGTTCTGGAGGGAGTAGAACTGGTCGTAGATGTTCTTCTGATAGGCGGGCGAAGCGGATTCGTCCAGCATATCCGTCACAAGGCGGTCATAGTAGCTCAGGGCCTCGTAATACTGGTTGAAGAACTCAAAGAACGTGTTGAGGTAGGTGCTGTACTTCAGCTCGAGCGTTGCATTCTGGATCTGCCCGCTCAGATTCTCCATCTGCTGCGAGAGACTGGCGATGCCGTTCGAGACGGTCCGTTCCAGCTGATGGATGGCAGCGCTGTTCTTTTCGAGCTGCTTGCTGATGCTGCTGAGCTCCGCCTCGACCTTGCTCAGGTCGACCTTCTGGATGACGGTCTCCTTCGTCTGGCCGCTGGAGCTGCCGCCGAAGTCGATGCCGAGCAGATCGCTGCCCGCATATTTGAACACGGCCAGCACGCCCTGCCCGGCGTTGTCATACTCGCTCCCGTTCCTGCAGGCGTATATGCCACCCTTGACGAGCGAGGTGCACATTTTCAGACTGGTGCCGATGACGGTGCTGATGACGGCGTCCGCCTGCGGGGTCACGGCAGGCAGAAGCCCGGCCAGCAGGCACAGCGCCAGCAGCAGGCTCACGATGCGTTTTTTCATAGGAGTTCCTCCTTTTTTGCTTGGGGGAAGCTTGAAGCATCCGTTTGATTGTGGTTTTAACTGTAGTTAAATTATGCCATATCGTTCGACAGAAATCAAGTCCTATTTTGGACCGGCCTCAAAATTCCGTCATGGAGAATGGTATATAGGCTGCCAGATGTACGTTGTAACAGGGCATGCGGCAAATGGACAATTGAAAATGGAAAGCGGAAAGTTTCACATGGCTGCAGCGGCGTTCCCTGCACAAGGCTGCCGCGTGGGAGAAAATGTAGCTGCGCTCAGTGAGCGCCTTGCAGGCTGACAACATGCGCCGCTTTCCCTCTATGGCGCGAGGCCCCCAGATTTGTCATTGCGAGGAGGCCAACGGCCG
>NZ_JBBMFF010000187.1:0-47008 GCF_040096185.1 Faecousia intestinalis
GCCGTCTCATGCAGAATCTGACGCGCCCTCGGCGCTATAAAAAGCTTTTAAAGCTTTTTATCAGATTCTAGTATAAACGCACATAAAACCAGCCCGCAGCGGAAACACTTCCGTTGCGGGCTTTTTCTGTCCCGATTTGAATCATCCGGAGGGATCGCGAATGCAGAAACGAGGAACATGGCTTCGGGCCGGGCTGACCGGCGCGGCGGCCGGGGCAGTAAACGGTTTATTCGGCGCCGGGGGCGGCATGCTGCTGCTTCCCCTGCTCCATCGCCTGACCGATCTGCGGGAGCATGAGGCCTTTGCCTGCAGCGTCTGCACGATGCTGCCGCTGTCCGTCGTTTCTCTTGTTGTCTACTGGCTGCGCGGCGGTGAATTCTTGACTGCGGCCCTCCCCTATCTTGCGGGCGGCGCGCTGGGCGGCATCGCGGCAGGACTCCTGCTGCGCCGCCTGTCCGCCGTGTGGCTGCACCGCGCGCTCGGCGCGCTGATCGTTTGGGGCGGACTGCGCCTCCTGCTGCGATGAGTGCGTGGTGGGCCGCAGCTCTCGCAGGCGCAGTCTGCGGCCTGCTCTCCGGCCTCGGCATCGGCGGCGGCACGCTGCTCATGGTCTGGATGACCGGCGTTGCAGCCCTCCCGCAGCAGACGGCGCAGGGCATCAACCTGCTGTATTTCCTGCCGTCCGCTGTCTGCGCCCTGATCTTTCATATCCGCAACAAGCTGATCCGCTGGGATATCGTGCTCCCGGCCGCATTGGGCGGCTGCGTGACTGCGGCGATCGCCGCATGGATCGCCACGGGGCTGGACGTCTCGCTGCTGCGCCGCCTGTTCGGCGGCTTCCTGCTGCTCACCGGCCTGCGCGAGCTGTTTTTCCGTCAGCAGCGCGATAAGAACGCCAGATAGCCCTCGAGGATCAGCGAGGCGGCGACGGCGTCGACGGTATTTTTGCGCTTTTTCCCGTGATAATTGCAGTCGCTCAGGATCTGGTGTGCTTCGACAGTCGTCCGCCGTTCGTCCCAGAGCACGACCTCCATGCCGCAGGCAGCCTGGATCGTGGCGGCCATCTCGCGGTACAGCGCCGCGCGCGGGCCCTCCGTGCCGTCCATATTGCGCGGGAATCCCATCACGAGCCGCTCCGCGCCGCTCTCCTGCACAAGCGCGGCAATGGCTTCCGCTGTCTGCTGCGGGCGGCGGCTGTGGATGACGGTCGTGCGGCCGACGATGCTGCCGCTCGCATCGGAAATGGCGATCCCCGTCCGGGCGTCGCCGTAGTCAATGGCAAGAACTCTCATGGTGCCTCCGTGGTTTTTTACTTTACCAACACTGCACAATTGCAGCTTCAGCCTACGCCGGATATTTTTCGCCGATCCATCGGCTTGATAAGGTTGAGGTACACAAAGTACATCCACACCTTTCAAGCCTTGTCTCGACAAAAAATTTCTCGGAGTTCTCTTGCTGAATTATGCGGTGCTTTTCTTTCATTATAGCATGCTTTTACGTACAGGACAAGGGAAATCAACCTGGCTGGAAGTTTCTTTCGATTCCGCTTCAAATCAGCATTGGCTTTATCTTCAAACTATGCTAGAATAAGAGAAAAGGCGGCGCATCCCGCGCCGGACAAAGGAGGAACCCGCATGGCTTCCCTGCTCATTCGCGATCTTGACACCGTGGTCACCTGCGACGATGCGGACAGCGTGCTCCGGCACGTCGACCTGTACTGCGAGGACGGACGTATCCGCGCCATCGGCCCTGATCTTGCCGTTCAGGCCGACGAAGTGCTGGACGGCTCCCATCTGCTGTGCTATCCCGGCCTCATCAATACGCACCACCATCTTTATCAGCAGTTCTCGCGCAATCTGCCGGAGGTACAGAATCTTGAACTGTTCCCCTGGCTCAAGGCGCTCTATGAGATCTGGAAAAACCTCGATACCGAGGTCGTGCACGCTTCTTCGCTGACCGGCATGGGCGAGCTGATGAAAAACGGCTGCACGACCTGCTTCGATCACCACTATGTCTTCCCTGTCGGGTGCGGTGATCTGCTCGGCGCGCAGTTTGCGGCGGCCGACGAGCTCGGCATGCGCATGGTCGCCTCGCGCGGCAGCATGGACCTGTCCGTGAAGGACGGCGGCCTGCCGCCCGACAGCGTCGTGCAGAGCGTGGACGCCATTCTGGAGGACAGCGCCGCGCTGATCGAGCGCTGGCACGATCCGTCCTATGGCTCCATGCGGCAGATCGCGCTGGCTCCGTGCTCGCCGTTCTCCGTTTCACGCGAGCTGCTGCTGCAGAGTGCGAAGCTGGCGCGGCAGTATCATGTCCGCCTGCACACACACCTTGCCGAGACGAAGGACGAGGAGCGCTACACGCTTGACCGCTACGGCCTGCGTCCCCTCGCCTATCTCGAGTCGCTCGGCTGGGTCGGCCCGGACGTCTGGTTCGCGCACGGCATCCATTTTACAGACGCGGAGCTCGACCTTCTCGCAGAGACCGGAACGGGCGTGGCGCACTGCCCCGTTTCCAACATGAAGCTCTCCTCCGGCGTGGCGCGCATCCCCGAGATGCTGCAGCGCGGCATCCACGTCGGCCTTGCCGTCGACGGCTCGGCCTCACAGGACGGCTCCGATCTGCTCGAGGAGATCCGCATCTGCTATCTGCTCCATCGCCTGCATTGCTCTGCCGCTGCGCCGAGCGGCTACGACGTGCTGAAGCTCGCCACGCGCGGCTCCGCCTCCCTGCTCGGGCGTGAGGACATCGGCTGTCTTGCGGTCGGCAAGTGCGCGGACCTGTTCCTCGTCGATTCTCGGCGGCTCGAGCTCGTCGGCGCGTGCTATGATCCCAAAAACGTCTTCGGCACGGTCGGCCTGCGCGCCCCGGTGGATTACACCGTGGTCAACGGCTGCATCACCGTCGCGCACGGCAAACTGACCGGCATCGATGAGGCCAAAACAGCCGAGAATGCCCGCCATGTCTGCGACCGTTACCTCGGCAAAAACTGATCCCGAAACAAACGCTCCCCTCCCGGAAATGCGGGAAGGGAGCGATTTTTATACGGACAGCTCTGTCCAGAAATCCAGACTGCGGAAAAACAGCGTCAAGGCCAGCAGATCGGCGCTGCCGCCGGGGCTGAGGTTGCGGCGCGTCATTTCGGCGTCCAGTGCCGTGAGCTCGGCCTCCCACTGCGCCGGCGGGAGCCGGAGAATGCGCTCCGCTTCATTTTGCGCAAAGGCCAGACCGGCCTCTCCGCCGCGGTAGAGCAGGTTGCTGTCAGACAGATGCGCCATGCTCCACAGCAGCACACCGAGCGGCGGCTGGCTGCGCGTGGCCTGCAGCAGGGCCTGCAGCGAAGGAAAGCCATCCATGGCCTCCTCACGCGCGCCGGGGCGGCCGTAGCGCCGCCGGACCTGCGAGCCATGCGTTCCGACAGGCGGAGCCAGCGCTGCGGCATCGGCTGCGGCAAGCGAAAATATGGACTCCTGCGCGCCGCTCAGATGCCTGCCCATCGCCGCCAGCAGCAGCGAGAGCGCATACAGCGCGCCCTTGTGCGTGTTCACGCCGTCGGTCGCCTGCAGCATCTCTGCCTCTGCCTGCCGCCCTGCACTCTGCAGCTGCAGCGGTGCAGCACCGTCCAGCCCGAGGCGGACCATCCGGCAAAACCACGGCCGGAGCGTCTCTGCGCTGCGGAGCATGAGCAGAAGGTCCATATCCGTGTGTGCGCCATTCGTGCGTGCGTCGACAAGGCCGGGCTTCGGGGAAAGCGCCGCCTCCTCGCGAAGGGCATCCGCCGCCAAATTGCCGAGCGTTGTGCAGGCGAATTCTGCGAGCCTGCGGGTCGTCTCGGTGCAGATAGCTTTCAGCCCATGCGCGCGGCTGCGGGAGCAGGCCGCAACGGGTCCGCCGCAGACGAGGCAGCGGCGCATTTCGGGCCGCGAGAGCTTTTCTCCCGCGGCATCCAGCACATCCAGATCATAGAGCCGCCCGACCTCCGTCGACTCCAGCTCCATACAGACGTCCTTGAGCGCCTGCGCCGGGCGGTCATATACCAGCAGGGCTTCGCAGCCGGTCACGGCTTCCGTCAGGCAGCATGAAACCGGTCCGCCGAGGCGTTTTGTAAGGGCGGCGACGCCTGCCTGAAAGGCAAAGCGCGACAGCGGCGTATCCTTGACAGGCCCTGCCATATTCATCGTAAACGAAACGAGCGGCAGGCCATACTGCGCAAGCAGCCGCTGCTGCCGCCCGGCCCGGTTTTCACGGGCAAGGAGCACCTGCTCCAAAGAGACTTCGACAGGCTTCATAGGTCGTTTTCGGGACCAGCGCGCGCACGGCGGCGAGATCGCCCTCCTGCAGGCGCGCACGGACTGTGGTGGCGGAGATCGCGTTCAGACGCGGGATCTCCGTAACGTGGATGCCATAGGCGGGCAGAATGGCCTGCATACGGCGGTTATACTGTGCCGTGACGGCGCACGTCGGCTCCTGACCGACAAAGCGCTCCGTGATATGGAGCGCGGGCGCGATCGCGCTGCCGAACAGCGTCAGGTCGAGATCGCATTTTGCCTCCGGCGCGCGGGCCTGATCCTTGAGGAAATAGGCCGGGAACGTCGCGGGGCTGATGAGATAGTCGCCGCCGGGATAGGCCCGGACATTCGGCAGATCGGCAGTCCCCTCGCGCACCAGCCGCAGGCGCAGCTCCGGTGGGAACAGGCTGTCCGTGTCGCTGAGGACAAAGACAAGGACCTGCGCGCAGCGCGCGGCGGCATAGGCAATGAGATGCCGGTGCCCCAGCGTGAACGGGTTGGCATGGCAGACGATGCAGCCGACGGGCCGCTCCGGCCCGACCGCAATACCGGACAGAAAACGGCGCAGTCCACCGCGGCCATGCTCCATCATCAGCATGTCCGGCGTCTGCGCCAGCGGCGTAAAGCCGAGTGAACGGAACAGGCCGCTCTTTCCCGGCGCGGTAAACAGAAATGGGTGCGGCACGCCGTGGGCTGTGGCATCCTGCAGCAGGGCCGAAACGACCTCGGCACAGGCTCCGCCGCCCTCGGCCTCCGGCGAGACGGCGATCTGGCGCAGGACCTTGCCGCTGCGGGTGCCGCAGGCGAGGAGCGCACCGTCGTCTGCCAGCAGCAGCGCCGTGCACTCCCCCGCCTCCTCGAGCCGCAGCCCGGCCCCGGTCAACAGGCGCGCATGGGCAGCCTGCAGACCGGGCGGGACAGCGGTGCAAAGCAGCAGATCAGGCATCCTCGTCGATCTGGCGGATGACGTCGATGATCGTATTGTCGCGATACATCACGACGCCGACGACGCGGTCCTTATAGCGGATCGGCTCCGGCACGCCGACGATCTTTTCGGCGCGCTGCTGGAGCTGCTCGATGGTAAAGACGTGCAGCCCGGCCTTCTCAAGCTTCTCCTTCACGTCGGGGCGGCGCGGATTGACGGCAATGCCATGATCCGTCACGACGACGTCCACGGCGTCGCCGGGCGTGACGACCGTGTTGACGTGCTTCACGATGGTCGGGATACGGCCGCGCGTCAGCGGAGCGACAACGACGGACAGGCTCGCGCCCTCGGCCGTGTCGGGGTGGCCGCCGATAGCGCCGCGGATGACGCCGTCCGATCCGGTCAGAACGTTGACATTGAAGTCAGTGTCGATCTCCAGCGCAGAGAGCACAACAAAGTCCAGCTGATCGACGGCGGAATCCACGAGATAGCTCGCGTAATACGTTGCGCCGATCTGATGGTGGAAGTGGTTATTTTTCAGGGACTTGGCCGCATCGAGATCAAAGCTCTGCACGTCGAGGATGCGGTCGATGAGGCCCTCCTCGTGCATGGCCGTGATCTGGCCGGTGATGCCGCCGAGGGCGAACCTGCAGTGGATGCCGCGGTCGAGCATCTTCTGGCGGAGGAAACGCGCCGTGGCGAGCGAAGCACCGCCGGAGCCCATCTGCATGGAGAAGCCGTCGTAGAGGTAGCCCGCCGCGTCGATAACATTGGCGGCATTGCGGGCGATGAGCAGCTCCTTCGGGTCCTTCGTGTAGCGCGTTGCGCCGGACATGATGCCCTTTGGGTCGCCGATGTCGTCCGTGACGACGACGTAGTCGACCTCGTCCTCCGGAATGGCCCAGGGGGCGTTCGGATAGGCGACGAGATGGTTCGTGATGATCACGACCTCGTCGGCATAGGCAGCGTCCGGGCGGGCGTAGCCCAGCGAGCCGCAGGCAATGCCCTCGTCGTCATCGCGGCTGTAGCCGTTGGCATTGCCGTAGGGGTCGCACGACGGCGCGCCGAGGAAGGCGACGTCGATGTGCAGCTCACCCGTGCGGATGGCAGAGGCGCGCCCGCCGTGAGAGCGGAACACGACCGGGCAATCCATCAGGCCGCGGGAGACGGCCTCCGCCAGCTCGCCGCGCATACCGGACGTTTCGATGTGCGTGATAACGCCGTTCTGAATGTGGCGGATGAGCGGAGCGTGAATGGCTGAAAGCGACGAAGCTGCAAGCTTAAGATCGTGGAAGCCCATTTCTGCAAGCTTATCGAGCACCATATTGACGATATGGTCGCCGTTGCGGAAATGGTGGTGGAAGCTGATGGTCATGCCGGCGCGCAGGCCCGTCAGGCGAATGGCATCCTCCAGCGAGGGGACGACCTTGTTCTGGTGGTGATAGCGGTCGGCAAACGTCTCGGTGACGCGCTTGCCCACGCCGTGATATTCTCCGTGGTGCGCGATCTCGTCCAGATGCGGAATTTGATGCAGGTCCGGCATGTCAAATCTCCTCCACTTCATCGATCTTGCTGCCCGCCTCATAGAGGTCGAGCAGGCGGCGCGCGCGGGTGACGACCGGCTTGTCGATCATCTTGCCCTTGAGGCTGGCGACGCCGCTGCCGCGGGCGTTGGCCTCCTCAATGGCGGCCATGATGAGGCGCGCTTTGTTCAGATCTTTCTCGCTGGGCATGAAGACGCGGTGCAGCGGCTCGATCTGCCGCGGGTTGATGACGGACTTGCCGTCGAAGCCGAGCTTCTTGATGAGCATTGCCTCGGCGAGGAAGCCCTCCTCATTGTTGACGTCGGAATAGACGGTGTCCAGCGCGGCGATCCCGGCGGCGCGGGCCGCATTCAGAATCATGCACCGGGCAAACAGCAGCTCGATGCCGTCAGAGCGGGTCGTCTTCAGATCGGTGACGTAGTCCTCCGCACCGAGGGCGATGCCGATGAGACGGTTGCTGGCGCGGGCGATCTCGGCCGCGTTCAGAACGCCGTTTGCGCTCTCAATAGCTGCCATCATGCCGGTCGTGCCGACGGGGATGCCGGACTCGCGCTCGATGCGGGCGATCTCGCGCTCACAGTCGATCACGTCCTGTGCGGAGTCGGTCTTCGGCAGGCGGACGACCTGCACACCGGCGCGCACGACGGCCTCGAGGTCCTCGATGCCGAGGCCGCTCGAAAGATCGTTGATACGGACGACGGTCTCACGCGAGCCGAAATTCAGGGAGCGCAGCGCATTGTAGACGAGCAGACGCGCGGCGTCCTTCTCCGTGTAGGCCACGGAGTCCTCGAGGTCGAACATGATGCTGTCCGCGCCATAGATGTGCGCGTCGCGGATCATGCCGGGGTTATTGCCGGGAACGAACATCATACTGCGGCGCAGTCTGTCTTTGATATACATCACTTGACCTCCCAACGATACGCGGCAGAGCCGGCGCTGCGGAACAGCGCGGCCGTGACCCGCGCGCGGATGGTGCAGTCCAGTGCGCCCTTGTCAACAGCGGTCACGGCGGCGTTTTCCACGCCGTATTCCGTGAGCGTTTCCGTGATGACGCTGCGGATCTGTGCGCCGAATTGCTGCAGAACATTGCTGGTCAGATCGATCTGAATGCCGCCGGCCTCCGCCGGCTCCAGCGTGACCATGATGTCATTGGACTCCATGGTGCCCGCCGTGGCTGCTTTGTGCAAATCCATTGCATAACCCTCCTGCATGAGCCGGTCAGAGACTGGCTTCGAGATTACCGCGGACGGCGGCGAGGAACGCTGCGGACGTTACGGCATGCGCCTGCACGCCCTCGTCCACGAGGCCGACCAGATCCTTCGTCATCGTGCCCTGATTCAGGGTCGTGAAGCAGGCCTGTTCGAGCTTGTCGGCAAACTGCTCCAGCTCCGTCAGGCCGTCGAGCTGGCCGCGCTTGCGCAGGGCGCCCGTCCAGGCGAAGATGGTCGCCATCGGGTTCGTGGAGGTCTCCTCGCCGCGCAGATGGCGGTAATAGTGCTTTGTCACGGTGCCGTGAGCGGCCTCATACTCCGTCGTGCCGTCCGGCGAGACAAGCACGGACGTCATCATGGCAAGGCTGCCGAAGGCCGTGGAGACCATGTCGCTCATGACGTCGCCGTCATAGTTCTTGCAGGCCCAGATGAAGCCGCCCTCGCTGCGGATGACGCGGGCAACGGCGTCGTCGATGAGGGTGTAGAAGTAGGTAATGCCGAGCTCCTCGAACTTCGCGCGGTAGTGCTCGAACTCCTCCTCAAAGACCTTCTTGAACTCGCCGTCATAGATCTTGGCGATGGTGTCCTTCGTGGAGAACCACAGATCCTGCTTCGTATCAATGGCATACTGGAAGCAGGAGCGCGCAAACGAGCGGATGCTCTTTTCCTTGTTGTGGGCGGCCTGCCAGACGGCGGGACCGTCGACCTTCTGCACGAGAAGCTCCTTCTTCTCGCCGCTCTCGCCGACGAACGTCAGCGTGGCGGAGCCGGGCTCGGTCGTGTAGAGGTCGACCGACTTATACACGTCGCCATAGGCGTGACGGGCGATGGTGATGGGCTTTTTCCAGTTCTTTACGACGGGATGGATGGTGTCGATGCAGATGGGCGTGCGGAACACGGTGCCGTCCAGAATGGAGCGGATCGTGCCGTTCGGGCTCTTCCACATTTCGGTGAGCTGCGGATACTCCACCATGCGCTGCTTGTTCGGCGTGATGGTGGCGCATTTGACGGCCACGCCGAGGCGGCGGGTGGCGTTGGCGGCCTCGACCGTCACCTGATCCTTCGTCTCGTTGCGGTGCAGCAGGCCGAGGTCATAATACTCGGTCTTCAGCTCCACAAAGGGCAGGATGAGTTCGTCCTTGATCATCTTCCAAAGGACACGGGTCATCTCGTCGCCGTCCATCTCCACCAGAGGGGTCGTCATTTTGATCTTTTCCACGCTGTTGCTCCTCCTGTCAGTTATGAATGTTATGGATTCAGTCCGCGATGCGCGCGGCGTAATAATTCATCAGGCAGCCGTCCAGAATGATCTCGCGCTCATCCTGCGTCAGGCCGCGGATATGCAGCATCAGGTCCTCGACAGAGCCGTCCTTGCGGATGACCTTCGCGGGGATATCCTCGCGGGCCTCCTCCACGGCGCGGCGGACGTCCGGGACGAATACGCAGTCGCCGTCGGCATAGTCAAACGGGGTGCCCTCGTCGATCGTGAACGGCAGGATGCCCCAGTTGATGCAGTTCGAACGATAGCGCTTCGTCGCATAGCTGTAGCAGATGTTGGCGAAGCCGCCCAGGACCTTCTGACAGGAGGCGGCCTGCTCGCGGGCAGAGCCGTCGCCGGGCTTGTTGGCGAAGACGGCGGAGCCGAACTGCGTCGTTCCGGCCAGTGCGGCAGCGTCGCCGACGGCGGACAGAACAGCCTTCAGGTGCTCCGGCAGCTTGCCCTCGCGCCGCTCGGCCTCCTGCGCGGCGATGTCCTTCGCATGGCCGACATATTCCGGCACGCGGCGGCTGAGCGTAAACTCGGCCAGACGCAGCGGATTCGAACGGTAGGACGACGTCTCGCCGGACGGGATGAGCTCATCGGTCGTCGTGACCGGGTCGTGGATGACGGCGGCCAGCTCGACGAGCAGGTTCTCTGTCAGCGGGTACATCTTCGGCCAGTCGGTGATGTTCGGGCCCATGACGAGCTCAACGGAGGGATCGGCCTTGCCGAAGCCGTAGTAAATGCGGTTGTCATAGACCGCACGGTCGAAGTGATAGGGCTGCGGCTCCGCAACATAGTCCATGTCCGTCGCGGGCGTGATGCGGCCACCGTTGGCAGCCGTTGCGGCGATGGAGCGCGCGTCCATGAGGCACACGGCGGCGAACTGGCCCTCGCCGGGCTTCGAGCCCTCGCGGTTCGGGAAGTTGCGCGTCGTATGGCGCAGAGACAGGCCGTTGTTGGCGGGGACGTCGCCTGCGCCGAAGCACGGGCCGCAGAAGCTCGGCTTGATGACCGCGCCGGCCTCGAGCAGCTGTGCCGTCGCGCCGTTGCGCGTGAGCGCAAGCGAAACGGGGACGCTCGTCGGATAGACGTTCAGGCTGAATTCGCCGTTGCCGGTCGAGCCGCCGCGCAGAATGTCGGCAGCCTCGGTGATATTGTCGAACAGGCCGCCGCTGCAGCCCGCGATCACGCCCTGATCTGCCCAGACGCCGCCGTCATGCAGCTTGTCGGTCAGCTTGACATGGGCCTTCGGGAAGCGGCGGGCAGCATCCTGCTCGACCTTCTCCAGCAGCTCTTTCGCATTGGCAAGAAATTCCCGGATGGGATAGGCGTTCGAAGGATGGAACGGCAGGGCGATCATCGGCTCGACCTTGTCCAGCTCGATGGTGATCATCTTGTCATACCAGGCTTCTCTGCCCGGATGCAGCTCTGCATAGTCCTGCGGGCGGCCGTGCGTCTCAAAGAAGCCGCGCGTGATCTCGTCCGTCTCCCAGATGGAGGACAGGCAGGTCGTCTCCGTCGTCATGACGTCGATGCCGTTGCGGAAATCGATGGGCAGATTTGCGATGCCGGGGCCGCAGAACTCCAGCACGCAGTTGTTGACAAAACCGCTGGCGAACGTTTCCTTCACAAGAGAAATGGCAACGTCGTGCGGGCCGACGCCGCGGCGCGGCGCACCGGTCATGTATACGAGAACGACCTTGGGCATGTTGACGTCCCAGGTGTTCTTGAGCAGCTGCTTGGCAAGCTCCGGACCGCCCTCGCCGACTGCCATCGTGCCGAGCGCGCCGTAGCGCGTATGGGAGTCCGAGCCGAGGATCATCGCGCCGCAGCGCGCGAGCTCTTCACGGGCATAGGAATGGATGACGCTCTGGTTGGCGGGCACATAGATGCCGCCATACTTCTTCGCGGCGGACAGGCCGAAGACATGGTCGTCCTCGTTGATGGTGCCGCCGACTGCGCAGAGGCTGTTATGGCAGTTCGTCAGCGCATACGGGATCGGGAATTCCTTCATGCCCGAGGCGCGCGCCTGCTGGATAATACCGACATAGGTGATGTCGTGCGAAACCATGGCATCAAAGCGGATCTTCAGGCGCTCCGGGTCGCCGGACGTGTTGTGCGCCTGCAGGATCTGCCATGCCATGGTCTGCTTTCTCGCTTCGTTTTGGGGAATGGACGCCTTCTCCTCCGGACGGCCGTCTACGAGATAGATGCTGTTCTCATGAAGTTGAATCATAATGCCACCCCTGGTTTTGTTTTGAAAGTATTTTCCGACCGGCTTCCTCACCGGCAGGAATTTGAATGCCCCGAGGGCGCAAGGCCGCTCGTGGTACGTTTGTAGTGTAGCATATGCGCATGCATTCGTCAAGCGTCGGTTGGAAGAAGCTGGAATACAGGGCTTCTCTTTTTGGTACATTTGTTTTTGCTATGTGGACAGAAAACTTATACTTTTGTCTATTTTGCACAGAGATAGCTGCATATTCCACGCACGGTTGGCTCATAAAAGATGCATATCGTGGTTAATTATCCATGTCTTTCTCCGTCAAAACGAAAAAAAGTGGAGCAGGCTCACCTGCTTAGCCTGTATTGTCCGAAAGTCTCGCAGAGTTCGCCGCCCGCAGGCGGCGAATCAAGTGGAATCATTTTCTCCGGCGGCGTGTACGTCGGAGAAAATACAGCTCAGTCCGTCAGTGTGCGGCTCGTTCGCAAAAGCGGACAGCCGTGCGCGCAGCGGACTGCATCCCTTTGCCGGGAAAGGCCGAAGGGCTTTCCCGATTGAAAAAAAGTGGAGCAGGCAAACCTGCTCCACCAAATATAATGCGATATTGGAATAATTTAGTCCTCGTCGTTCTGCGGAACGAGCAGAGCGCGGATGGACAGAGAGATGCGCTTGCGGTCGGTGTCGACGTCGATGATCTTCGCCTCGACCTCCTGGCCCTCCTGCAGGGCGTCGGAAGCCTTCTCGACACGATGGTCAGAGATCTGGGAGATGTGGATCAGGCCGTCAACGCCGGGCATGATCTCGGCAAAGGCGCCGAAGTCGACCAGCTTGACAATCTTCACGGTGACGACATCGCCAACGGAGTACTTCGCGAGGAACTGGTTCCACGGATTCATCTCCGGAGTCTTGTAGCCGAGGGAGATCTTCTTCTTCTCCGGATCGAACTTCAGAACGAAGACTTCGATCTGATCACCGGGCTTCACGACCTCACCCGGCGTGCGGATGTGGCCCCAGGACAGCTCGGAGATATGGACCATGCCGTCCACACCGCCGATGTCGACGAACGCGCCGTAGGAAGTCAGGGACTTGACGGTGCCCAGATACTTCTTGCCGACCTCGATCTCGCTCCAGAGCTTCTCAACGGCAGCCTTACGGGCCTCAGCATTGACCATGCGGATGGAGCCGACGACTCTGCGGCGGGCGCGGTTGAACTCGGTGATCTTCATCTTGACGGTCTGGCCCTTCAACGCGGACATGTCGCCGCCCTTGGGGATACCGGTCTGAGAAGCCGGGATGAAGACGCGAACGCCCTTCACATTGGCCACGAGGCCGCCCTTGTTCTCTTCGGTGATAACGCCCTCGACCGTGTCCTTGTTCTCGGCAGCGGCCTCAACGTCGTCCCAGACCTTCATGCCGTCCAGCTTCTTCTTGCTGAGCTGCACGGTGCCCTCCTGATCGTTGACGCGAACGACGAAAACCTCGATCTCGTCGCCGACCTTGAGGATATCCTCCGCCTTGACGGTAGGATCTGCGCTGACTTCGTCATACGGAATGTAACCGGCATGCTTCGTGTCCAGGTCTACCTGGATCTCGGTGTTTCCGATTGCGGTAACAGTGCCAAGCACCTTATCTCCTGTATTTAAAGTCTTGATGCCCTGGCCGAGAAGCTCCTCAAAGCTCTCCTCCGCAGCTGCATCAACGGTAGTATTGATTTCGCTCATAGTGTGGTTGACCTCCTTTATTATCCACGCAGGCGTCGAAGCTCCTGCTGTGATGCCAATGGTTCCGGCCTGCCGAAGCTTCGGCAGATCCAGCTCTGACGCGTTGTCCACAAGGAAGACCTGCGGGCAATGCGCGGCGCAGATATGCGCCAGACGCCCGGTGTTGGAACTTTTCCGGTCGCCGACCACGATCATGGCGTCGCACTGCGCAGCCAGCGCAGCGGCTTCTGCCTGTCGATTTTCGGTCGCTTTGCATATTGTATCAAAAAACTCAAGATTTGTACACACTTTTTTTGCGATTTTCTTGCAGGAATCCCATAAAAACTGCGTACTTGTGGTCTGTGAGACCATGGTAAATGGCAGATCGTGTCGTTTTGGGTCGTCATCGAGCCATTTCTGCAGGGCTTCGCCGTCCGGGAAGACGAGCGGATGCCTGCACCAGCCTGCGATGGCCACGACCTCCGGGTGCTCCGGTGTGCCGATGATGAGCGGCTGGCGGCCGTTTGCCTCAGCCTCCTGTACGATACGGTGGATGCGGCTGACGAACGGGCATGTTGCATCGATGATCTCCAGCCCGCGCGCCTGCAGCGCTTCATAGACGGCGCGCGAGACGCCGTGCGAGCGGATGATGACGGCGCTTCCCGCCGGGACCTCCTCGGGAGAGGCGATCTCCCGCACGCCGAGCGCGGCAAAATGCTGCACGACGTGGTGGTTATGGATGATCGGCCCGAGCGTGACGGCGCGCTTTCCTTCGCGCACGGTCTGCTCCACCAGACCGACCGCGCGGTCGACCCCGAAACAGAACCCGGCCGAAGCAGCTACGCGGACGGACATTGCATGCCTCCGAGTGCATAGCACTTATCCATCATTTCCTGCGTCAGGTGCTCGAGCTCATCGGACGACGGGCGGCGACCCTCAAACTGCGGATGATAGGCTTCGCCGAACACGAGTGTCAGGGGCGCCCAGAAGCGCTTCTTGCGCGTCAGGAACACCGGAACGATCGGCGCGTCCGTCCGGCAGGCGAACGTCACGGCGCCGACATGCGGGTGGGAAACATCGCCCTCGCGCACGCGCGTTCCCTCCGGGAAGATGAGGAGCTTGTCCCCCTCGCGCAGCACGCCGAGCGCCGTTTTCACGGCATGGATATCGTTGGCCTCGCGGTCGACCGGGAAAGCGCCGAGCTTTGTAATGAACCAGCCGAGCACGCGGTGCGAAAACAGCTCTTTTTTTGCCATCGTGCGGAAAATGCGCTTCTGATGAGAGCAGACGATCACCCAGATCGCGTCGGAAAACGAGCTGTGATTGCAGCAGATGACGGCGGGGCCGTCCGGAATATTTTCAAGACCGCGGACATGGACGATCGGATGCGCGAAGCCCATGAGGATGCGGATGGGCCAGAAGACTGCGTGGTAGAATTTCTGCGGAAAACCGCTCATACTGTGACCTTCTTCCGAATGAGCTTTAAGATCGCGTCGATGCTCTCCTGCAGCGTCATGCCGGAGGTATCGAGCAGCACGGCGTCATCCGCGGGGCGGAGCGGCGCAATGGCGCGGTTGGAATCCCGTTCATCGCGGGCGATCAGATCGGCAAGGACGGCCTCATAGGTATCCGGCGCGCCCTTCTCCTGCAGCTCGAGCCAGCGGCGGCGCGCGCGCACCTCCGGCGAGGCGGACAGAAAGATCTTCACATCGGCATCCGGCAGAACGACCGTGCCGATGTCGCGCCCGTCCATGATCACGTCATGCGTGCGGGCGACCACGCGCTGCTGCTCCAGCAGGAACTGACGCACGACCGGCAGGGCCGAAACGCGGGAGGCCGCCGTGGAGACTGCGGGCGTGCGGAGCTCGGAGGAAATATCGGCTCTGTTCAGCCAGACGTGCTGCACGCCGTCCTCCGTCCAGCGGAGCTCGAGCTGCAGCGACGGCAGCAGGGCTGAAACGGCAGCCTCGTCCGACGGATCGATGCCGCGGGAAAGGGCCGCGCAGGCCACCGCGCGGTAGATCGCGCCGGTATCGACATAGACAAAGCCAAGCTCCGCCGCGGCTCTGCGCGCAATGGTGCTCTTTCCTGCGCCGCCGGGGCCGTCGATCGCGATGCTGTAATGCTGCTTTTCCATGTTGGATCCTGCTCTCCCATTCAAATACTGAGAAATATTATACTCGAAAATAAAATTCTTGTCAACTTCAAATTGTGCCGGATTCTCTGCTAAACGTCCAAAAAATGCAGTCTCCGCAGCGGAAAAACTGAAAAAAGTGAACAGAGACCGCGCAGTGCTCGCTGCACAGTCCCTGTTTTACGCACATTATTCTATTACAGTACCTGTGCCGCCGCATGCGCCGTGGCCCATGCGATCTGCAGATTGAAGCCGCCGGTATAGGCGTCGCAGTCGATGAGCTCGCCTGCAAAATACAGGCCGTGCACGAGCTTCGAGGCCATCGTCCGCGGATCGATCTCCTTTGTGCTGACACCGCCGCGCGTGATAATGGCCTCCTCCACCGGCCGCGTGCCGGAGATGGGGATCACAAAGCGCTTCGTCTCCTCGAGCAGGGCGCGCCGCTGCTGCCTGGTCAGGGAATTGGCGCGCAGCGCCGGGTCGATGCCGGCGCGCCGCAGCAGCACGGGGATCATGGAGTGCGGGAAGAGGTCTGCCAGCGCATTTTCCATGCTGCGGTTGGCATAGGCCTCGAGATCGCGCAGGAAGCGCGCATCAAGCTTTCCCTCGTCCAGCGCAGGCTTCAGATCGAGCACGAGGGAATAGGACTTCCCCGGCTTCAGATGCGCCGAGGCCGACAGGACCGTCGGGCCGGAGACGCCAAAATGTGTGAACAGCAGCTCGCCGAAGTCCTGATAGACCGTTTTCCCCTTTTCGTCGCGGAGCTGCACGCCCGTATTGCGCAGGGACAGGCCCTGCATCTCGGCGCAGGCTTCATCCGGGCTCACGAGCGGCACGAGCGAGCCGCACGGCGGCTGGATCGTGTGCCCTGCCTGCTCCGCCAGCCGGTACCCATCGCCGGTCGAGCCGGTCAGCGGATAGGACGCGCCGCCGGTGCACAGCAGCACCGTGCTGCATGCGACCGGGCCGTCCGAGGTCAGAACGCCGTTTATCGCGCCGTCCGCGATCGAAAGGCCCGTCACCGTCGTCTGCCGCCGCTCGACGCCGCCGCGCTGCAGCGCGCGCTCCAGCACGTTCAGAACATCGGCGGAGCGGTCCGAGACGGGAAACACGCGGTTGCCGCGCTCGACCTTGAGCGGGCAGCCGCCCTGCTCAAAAAAGGCCATTGCCGCTTCCGGCGGGAAGGCCGCCATGGCGCTGTAGAGGAAGCGCCCATTGCGCGGAATATTTTTCAGCGCCTCTTCGGCGGTGCAGGCATTTGTGACATTGCAGCGGCCCTTGCCGGTGATGAGGAGCTTTTTGCCGCAGCGGCTGTTTTTTTCGAGCAGGAGGATCCTACGCCCGCGCGCGGAGGCCTGAACTGCGGCAAACAGCCCTGCCGCTCCCCCGCCCACGATCACGGCGTCAAATGTGGACTTTTTCATAGACATGGTACTGATCCCAGACCTGCTCCAGGCGGTCGAGCGTCTGCGCGGTCTCGTGCTTGCGGCGGGACGTCAGCGCGACGATCAGGGCGTTGACAACGCTCATCGGCGCGACGAGCGAATCCACGAGCGAGACCATGTCACTCTTGGCCGTGAGCAGATAGTGCGCGCTGCGGGCGATGGGGGCCGTTTCGGAGTCCGTCAGGGCAATGACCTGCGCGCCTGCCTCGCGGCAGTACTGCAGCGCCTTGCCCGTCGCCGTGGAATAGCGCGGGAAGCTGATGCCGATGACGGCGTCCTGCGGCGAGATGCGGACGAGCTGCTCAAAGACCTCGCTCGTCGACGGCGTCGTGATGAGTCGGACGTTTTCAAACATATAGTGCAGGTAATAGCTCAGGGAGCTCGCGAGAGCCGCAGAGGAGCGGACGCCGAGCACATAGATGCAGCGCGCCTGCAGCAGGGCCTCCACCGCGCCGGAGAAGGCCTCGCGGTCGAGATGCTCGTTCGTATGGCGCAGCCGGTCCATATCCGCCTGCAGGATCGTCGAGACGACGTCCTGCTCACCGAGGCGCTCATCCGTGACCTCAATGCGCTGCACGGAGGTCAGGCGGTTGAGCACCATTTCCTGCAGCGCGCGCTGCATGGCGGGATAGCCGTCATAGCCCAGCTCCGCCGCAAAGCGCACGACCGTCGACTCGGACACCTGCGTGATCTTGCCGAGCGCGCCCGCCGTCAGGAAGGCCGCCTTATCATAGCTCTCCAGAATATAGGTCGCGATGCGGCGCTGGCCCTTGGAGAATGTTGTCAGCTTGTTATGTATGTTCGTCAGGATGTCTGCCGTCATACAGGATCTCCCCCTTCTGTTTCCTGCCGCAGCGCGGCAAGCTCCGCTTCGGTGAGCGGACGCCATGCGCCGGGCGCGAGCGTTCCGAGCTGCAGCGGTCCCTCTGCAATGCGCCGCAGCCGAAGAACCTCCAGCCCGGCCGCCGCGCACATGCGGCGGATCTGGCGATTTCTGCCTTCGTGGATCGTGATGAGAAACCGGCCCGGCGCGGTCTGCTCGACCTCCGGCGGGCGGATGCGATAACCGTCGAGCACGAGCGGGCGCCGCAGGCGCTCTGCCGCGCCGTCCAGAGGGCCGCGGGCCGTGACCTCATAGACCTTGCTGATCTCGCAGCGCGGGCGCATCAGCCGGTCGGCCAGCGCGCCGTCGTTCGTAAAGAGCAGCAGGCCCTCAGAATCATAGTCCAGCCGCCCGACCGGATAGACGCGCGTGCCGCAGTCTACGAGCGAGGCGGCCGTTCGGCGGCCGCGTTCATCCGACAGCGTTGTGATATAGCAGCGCGGCTTATAAAGCATCAGATAGACGTGCTCCGGCGGAGGCGGGATGGGAACGCCATCGACCGCAATGGTCCGGCAGTCCGGCTCCGCCGATGCGCCAAGCGCACACGGCACCCCGTCTACCGTGACCCGGCCCTGCCGGATCAGCTCCTCCGCTGCGCGCCGCGAGGCAACGCCGCGCGCAGAAAGGATCTTCTGAATTCGTTCCCTCATCGGTACACTCTCCCCAGAGCAGCGGGATGCGCGCGATGCAGCGCGTCCCGAGAAATACGCCGCCCTCTCCGGCGGGTTCGCCGGGCGTTCCGGCAGAAAAGGCCACACGCGGCCAGAGCGGCCGTACGGTAACGGTTTCCCCGTCGCGCAGCGCATAAGTGACGGACTCCCCTGCCATAAGCTCAGCGCTTCCGCCGGACAGCAGCGGCACGGACGCGACGCACGCCCCGGCCTTCACCGCTTCACGCTCGGAAAAGGCGGCAAACGCCTCGTCATACAGGCAGGCATGATCCTGCCAGTCATCCGGCGCACATAGCGTGACGGCAATGAGCCGCCGTCCGTTCCGTTCCACGGCGCTGACGAGCGTCCGCCCGGCTGCGCGGGTATAGCCCGTCTTCACGCCGATCGCGCCGTCCAGAGACCACAAAAGGCGGTTGTGGTTCGTAAAGCTGCGCCCCTCGATCGTGATCTGCCGCGTGGCGACGACCTCGGCAAAGGCCGGGACCTGCAGCGCGGCGCGCGTCAGGCGCGCAAGGTCGAGCGCCGTGGAATAGTGCTCCGGCGCATCCAGACCGTTCGGGTTCGTAAAATGGGTGTCCTGCAGGCCAAGCTCCCGCGCCCGTCCGTTCATGGCCTCCACAAAGGCCCCGACCGAGCCGCTGTGCGCCAGAGCCAGCGCGACGGCGGCATCGTTGCCGGAGTGCAGCAGCAGGCCGTAGAGCAGAGCGCGGACCGTGAGCTGCTCCCCCGCCTTGAGATAGAGCGAAGAGCCTTCGATCCCGACTGCCTCCTGCGGCACGGTGACAACGGCATCCGGATCGCAGTCCTCTGCGATGAGCAGACCCGTCATGATCTTTGTCGTGCTGGCGATGAGCGCGTGCTCTGAAGCATTGCGTGCAAAGCAGACCTCTCCGGTGTCCGCGTCCAGCACGGCGGCGCGGCAGGCCGACAGGGCCGACGCGCACGGAGACAAAAGGGCGGCAGCGATCAGAAGCGCCGCCGCCCGAAGCATTCGTTTCATTCTTCCTCACCGGGCCTAGTATGCCCGGTGAGGCGCGGTTCATGCGAGGTCGACGTCGACCTTTTTCTCCGCGCGGTACTGCGAGATCATCTCGTTGATGCGGTCGACCAGCTCCGGGATCTGCTCGATGAGGCGGTCAGCCGTCGAGGTCGCAGGCTCAGTGATCGGGAGCATACGCACCCGCTCGCCCTGCAGCACCAGAAAGGCAACCGGGACGATCTTCACGCCGCAGCCCGCACCGCCGCCGAACGGGAGTGCAGAGGCGGCTGCCTTCGGCTTGAGGTCGCTGCCGCCGGAAGCCATGGCAAAGCTGATCTTGGAGATCGGGATGAGCGTCGTGCCGTCGCCAGTGGAAATTGGCGTACCGACAACGGTGTTGGCATCGACCATCTCGCGCACCTTCGCCATAGAGGCGCCGAGAAGCTCCGAAACATTTTGACTCATGATTCTGTTTCCTCCTCCTGCTGCGGCAGTTCCTGTTTGCCGAACTGCATTTTTTCGATCTCCGGCAGCTCGTCCAGCGATTCCAGACCGAACGTGCGCAGGAAATCCGGTGTCGTGCGATACAGAATGGGCCGGCCAGGCACATTCAGCCTGCCGCACTCCTCGATGAGGTGTTTATTGAGCAGCGCGCCGACGGAATAGGCACTGTCGACGCCGCGGATCTGCTCGATGTAGGCCCGCGTTGCGGGCTGATAATAGGCAATGACCGTCAGGGTCTCCAGCTGCGCGGACGAAAGCCGGGGCGGCTTGCGCGTTTCCAATGCGCGGGTCACATAGGAGGACATCTCACCCGAGGAGCACATCTGATAGGCGTACTCGAGGCGCAGGATACGGATGCCGCGCCGCTCGTAGGACAGGCGGTCCATCAGCGAACGCACGGCCTGCTCGGCCTCGTCCGGGTCGCATTCTGCAGCCATGGCAATGCGTTCGAGTTCGACCGGCTCGCCCGCCGCAAACAGGATGGCCTCAGCTACCCGTTCCAGCTCCGTCTGTTCCATGTTCTACCCTTTCCTCCGGCATTTTGCAAAAGCGGATGTTCAGATCGTCGTCGCCGTCCTCCAGCCTGACGGAATGCACGCGGCAAAGCTCCAAAACGGCGAGGAACGTCGCAACGATCTCACTGCGCGAGCGGCTGCCGCGGAACAGCGCGCAGAATTTCTCCACGCCGCGCATCAGCAGCTGCTTGAGCACCTGTGCGGCCTTTTTTGTCACGGGATACGGCTCTACGCCGACGATTCCCTGAAAATTTGAGAGCTTCGGCGGCAGACGCCGCTCGCTGCGCTCTGCCATGGCCGCCATGGCGCGCAGAAGATCCTGCGGCTCGTGGCGGTAGCGATAGGTCGCGTCCGGACGGAGCGGCTGCGGCGCATGCGGAAAAAAACCGTTGCCGATGTCGCTGCGCGGCTCAAGGAAGGCCACAGCCGTGCGGATCTGCTCATAGGCCTCCGCGCGCTGCTTTTCCTCGAGGGAGCGAATGAGGAGCTCCATCTCGCTCATGGCCTCCTCACGCTCGGCGGCGGAGAGCAGCATCTTTGTTTTGATGAGCATGAGATGGGACGCCATGGCGATGAATTCGCTGGCGATCTCCATATCCAGCCGCTTCATTTCGTCGAGATAGGCCAGATACTGCTCCAGAATGGACGTGATGCTGACGTCCTGAATTTCGATCTTGTTTTTGCTCAGCAGAAGCAGGATGACGCTCAGCGGACCGTCAAAATCTGCGGGCAGCTCATCGCGCGTGTGCATGACGCCCGCAAGATGATAGGTTGGTTCTTCCATGCGCCTCCGGCTCCTTTCACTTTAGAGTATACCATTATTTTAGGAAAATGGCAACCCACAATCCTTAGCCGACCGCGTCAAATATGGCGCGCACAAGGGCCTCGCGGCCGGTCCCCTTCTCTGCGGAGAACGGCAGCAGCGGTGTCTGCTCGCCCAAACGCAGCGTTTCGCGGATGCAGGCAAGGTTCGGCTCGATCTCGCGTGCCTTCAGCTTATCGAGCTTGTTGGCAACGACGAGGAACGGCCGCCCGGTGCTGCGGAACAGGTCCGCCATGACGCAGTCGAGCTTCGTCGGTGCGTGGCGGGCATCGACGATCATCACGCCGAGGGCGATGGGCTCCGGCTCGGCAAAATAGGCCTCCATGAGCTTGCCCCAGCGTTCCTTTTCCGATTCAGCGACCTGCGCATAGCCATATCCCGGCAGATCGACGAAGTGCGCCTTGCCGTCCACGCGGAAATAGTTGATGTGGACGGTCTTGCCCGGCTTCTGACCGACGCGCGCAAAATTTTTGCGCTGCAGCACGCAGTTCAGCACGGAGGATTTGCCGACGTTTGATTTTCCGGCAAAGGCGATCTGCGGCAGGCCGTCGTGCAGGAACGCACCGGCCTGCGCCGCAGATTTTACAAATTCCACTCGCTGTAAATTCATCATTGGCGGATCCCCTGATTCGGCTGGGCCGTGTCATGCTGCGCGACCGGGAGGACGCGCTCCGTGGTCTTGCGCACCGCAGGCTCCTCCTGCACGGGGCGGACGAGCGCGGCGTCCAGCACGGCGTCGGCATGGTCGACGAGCAGGAAGTTGAGCGCGCGGCGCACCGTCTGATCGATCTCCTGCAGATCCTTTTCGTTCTCGTGCGGAATAATGACGGTCTTCACGCCGTGGCGCAGCGCTGCCATGGTCTTCTCCTTCAGGCCGCCGATGGGAAGCACGCGGCCGCGGATGGAGATCTCGCCCGTCATGGCGATATCACGGCGGACCGGCGTCCCGCTGAGCGCGGAGGCCAACGCCGTGCATACGGCGATACCGGCGGACGGACCGTCCTTCGGCACGGCACCCTCCGGGAAGTGGACATGGATATCGCGCGTCTTGTAGAAGTCGGACGGGATGTGCAGCTGCTCAGCACGCGTGCGCAGATAGCTCACGGCCGCCTGCACGGACTCCTTCATCACATCGCCGAGGTTTCCGGTCAGGATGAGCTTGCCGCTGCCGTCCATGACATTGCACTCGACCTCGAGAGTCTCACCGCCGACGGAAGTCCAAGCAAGGCCGGTCACAAGACCGATCGGATCGGTCTCCGGCAGCTTATCCGGCAGGATGCGGCGCGGGCCGAGGAAGCTCTCCAGATTCGTGCCCGTCACGGTCACGCGGCGCGGGGCCTCGTCTGAAAGAAGCTGCACGGCGCATTTGCGGCAGAGCTCCCCGAGCTTGCGCTCGAGATTGCGCACGCCGGATTCGCGCGTGTAGCAGCGGATGATCTCGCGCAGGGCATCGTCCGTCACGCGGACCTGCGATTTCTTCAGGCCGTTTTTCGCGAGCTGGCGCGGCAGCAGATGGTCGCGCGCGATGCTGCGCTTCTCCTCGTCCGTATAGGAGCCGAGCTCGATGACCTCCATACGGTCGAGGAGCGGACGCGGGATGGTGTCGGCCGTGTTGGCCGTCGTGATGAACATGCACTCGCTCAGGTCGAACGGAATTTCGAGGAAATTATCCCGGAACGTTGCGTTCTGCTCCGCATCGAGCACCTCGAGCAGGGCGGATGACGGATCGCCGCGGTAATCGCTGCCGAGCTTGTCGATCTCATCGAGCAGCAGGAGCGGATTGTGCGTTCCTGCCTGCTGCATGGCGGTCAGGATGCGGCCGGGCATCGCGCCGATATAGGTCTTGCGATGGCCGCGGATCTCGGCCTCGTCGTGCACGCCGCCGAGCGAGATGCGCGCGAGCTTCCGGTTCAGGGCGCGGGCCACGCTCATGGCGATGGACGTCTTGCCGACGCCCGGAGGGCCGATGAGGCAGATGATCTGCCCCGGCTGCTCCGGGGCAAGCTGGCGCACGGCCAGAATTTCCAGAATGCGCTCCTTCACCTTCTCAAGGCCGAAATGGTCCTCATCGAGGATGCGGCGGGCGATGCGGATGTCCGTGCGCTCGCGCGTGCGGGTATTCCACGGCAGTTCGAGAGCGACGTCGAGGTAATTGCGGATGACGCTGGCCTCGGCGGAGCCATACGGCTGCTTTTCCAGCCGCTGCAGCTCCTTGTGGAGCTTCTCGTCGGCCTCCTGCGGCAGGTGGAGCTTCTCGATCTTCTCGCGGTATTCATCGATCTCCGCGTCCTCGTCGTTTTCGCCGAGCTCGCCGCGGATGACCTTGAGCTGCTCACGCAGATAATAATCGCGCTGGCCCTTGTCAATGCTCTGCTGCGTCTTCTCCTGCAGCTGGGCCTCGAGACGCAGGACCTCCAGCTCCCGCGCAAGCAGGCGGTTCGCCGTTTCCAGACGGCGCACCGGTGCAAGCTGGGACAGAACGCGCATTTTTTCCTTATAGTCATAGGATGCCGCCTGCGCCGTCATGTCGGCCGCAGAGCCGGGATCCTTTTCGGACAGCAAATGGAGCATGATGTCCTGCATCGGGCGCTGCGACAGCTCCGCATATTCGCCGAACAGCTCGATGGCCTGCCGAAGCAGGGCCTCCGTGCGCGGCGTAATGCTCGGCGTCTCCTCCTCGGGGATCGACTCGACGCGCGCCATCATGCAAGGCGCCGTCTGCAGCATTTGCGTGGCACGGGCGCGGTATTCGCCCTGCACCAGCACACGCACGGTGTCGCCGGGGATCTTCAGGACCTGCAGGACATGGGCGACCGTGCCGATCTCATAGAGATCACCGAAGCCGGGATCATCCTGCTCGATCTCCTTCTGGGTCACCAGAAAAATGTGCTGGTCGGCGTTCATCGCCGCCTCCAGCGCGCGAACGGACTTCTCCCGCCCCACATCAAAGTGCATGGTTGCCTGCGGAAAAAGGACCAGCCCGCGCATGGCGAGCACCGGCATCCGTTCAGACAAAATCAGTTCGTTCATAGTTCTCCTTCCTCCCCGCCGGATGCGGGGACGGACCACAAAAGGGGCGCACAGACACCCAAGTGTCCGCAACGCCCCCTTCTGTGTCTTGTTATCCTGCGCTCGGACGCTTCCGGCGCGCAGCGCCGGCCTTGTGCCGGATCTCCGGCTCGCTTCCGTCCTCCACGCAGGCGCGTGTGATCAGGACCTCGGAGATCGTGGGATCCGAGGGAATGTCATACATGACCTTCGTCATCACGCTCTCCAGCACGGCGCGCAGACCGCGCGCACCGATCTTGCGGTCGATGGCCTTCTGCGCAATGGCGTCGAGCGCCGCATTTTCAAATTCCAGCGTCACGTTGTCCAGCTCGAGCAGCTTGCGGTACTGGCGGCACAGCGCGTTCTTCGGCTCGGTCAGGATGCGCACGAGCTCTTCCTTCTTCAGGCTGCCGAGGGTCGTGACGACCGGCAGACGGCCGACCAGCTCCGGGATGATGCCGAATTTCAGAAGATCGTGCGGCTGCACCTGCCGGAACAGCTCGCCGACGTCCTGCTCCTTCCGGCTCTTCAGCTCTGCGCCGAAGCCGAGGCTGCTGCGGTCCACGCGGCGCTCGATGATCTTGTCGAGGCCGTCAAAGGCGCCGCCGCAGATGAAGAGAATGTTCGTCGTGTCGATCTGGATGAACTCCTGCTGCGGGTGCTTGCGGGCGCCCTGCGGCGGCACGTTCGCCGTCGTGCCCTCGAGAATTTTCAGCAGTGCCTGCTGCACGCCCTCGCCGGACACGTCGCGCGTGATGGAGGTGTTCTCGCTCTTGCGGGCGATCTTATCCATCTCGTCGATATAGATGATGCCGCGCTCCGCCAGCTCAACGTCGAAGTCTGCCGCCTGCAGCAGGCGCAGGAGAATGTTCTCGACATCCTCGCCGACATAGCCCGCTTCGGTGAGCGTGGTCGCATCGGCGATGGCGAACGGAACGTTCAGGATTTTGGCGAGCGTCTGCGCAAAGAGCGTTTTGCCGCAGCCCGTCGGGCCGATGAGCAGGATATTGCTCTTCTGCAGCTCCACATCGGAGTCGCCGCCGTAGAAAATGCGCTTGTAATGGTTATACACCGCCACGGACAGGGCGATCTTCGCCTCATCCTGACCGATGATATAACCGTCCATATATTCCTTGATCTCTTTCGGCGTGGGCAGATGATCGGGAACGGCCAGCTCGGAGCTGCCGGTCTCATACATCTCCTCGTGCAGGATCGTGCTGCACAGCTCCACGCATTCGTTGCAGATATAGGCATTCGGCCCGGACATGATCCGCTTGACCTGTGCCTGTGTCTTGCCGCAGAAGGAGCATCGGATGAGTTTTTCTGCCAAATTTACTTCCTCCTCTGGGCTTTAGCGCTGATAGATCACCTTATCCACAATGCCGTATTCCTTCGCCTGCTCGGCCGTGAGGAAATGGTCGCGCTCGCAGTCGCGGGCGACTTCTTCAACGGGTCTGCCGGTGTTCTTCGCCAGAATTTCATTCAGACGGCGCTTCACATCCGCGATGCGCTGGGCGTGGATCTCGATATCCGTGACCTGACCCTGCGCGCCGCCGGACGGCTGATGGATCATGATCTCCGCGTTCGGCAGGGCGAGGCGCTTGCCCTTCGTGCCGGACGACAGCAGGAACGCGCCCATGGACGCGGCCATGCCGATGCAGATCGTGGAAACATCGCACTTGATATACTGCATGGTGTCATAAATCGCAAGTCCGGCCGTTACCACGCCGCCCGGGCTGTTGATGTAGAACTGAATGTCCTTGTCGGGGTCCTGCGCCTCCAGATAGAGAAGCTGGGCGACGATCAGGCTGGCGGTCGTGTCGTTGACCTCCTCCGACAGGAAGATGATGCGGTCGTTCAGAAGGCGGGAGAAAATGTCATAGGAACGCTCTCCGCGGCTCGTCTGCTCGACGACATAGGGAACCAAACTCATAATCATGCTCCTTTCTGCGTGCATTCCCGCCGGGGTCACCGGCGGGAGTGCGGATCGCCTGCCGCAGCAGGAATCAGAAACATTCTAACCGCTCTGCAGGCGGATTATTCCTCGGAGGCAGGAGCCTCTTCGGCGGCCTCGGGGGCCTTGGGTGCAACGGCGACAGCGGATTCGGCGATGAGACGGGCAGCCTTGCGCAGCTTGAGATCGCTCTTCAGGCCGTCGGCGTTCAGGGCCTTCTTGACGTCGTCCAGCTCCATCTTGTAGCTCTCGGCGAGCTTCTTGTACTCTTCCTCGCACTCTTCCTCGCTGACCTCGATGTTCTCAGCGGCAGCAACGGCGTCCAGCAGGACGTTCGTGCGGACAGCGGCCTGAGCGGACGGGCGCAGGCTGTTTCGGATGGCGTTCATGTCGCCGCCCATCATCTGGGCATAGGCCTGCAGGGAAGCGCCCTGGGAGCGGAGCTCATAGTCCATGCGCTCCATCTCCTGATCGAGCTCCTCGTCGACCATGCTGTCCGGGATTTCGACGGTCATGTTGGCGGCAGCCTTCTCGACGGCGGCGTTCTCGAACGCGCGGTCGATCCCGGCCTGCTTTTCGTCGCGGATGCGCTTCTCGATGTCGGCGCGCAGCTCGGCGACGGTGTCGAACTCAGAGACGTCCTTGACAAACTCGTCGTCCTTCTCGGGAACGACGGTCTCCTTGACCTCATGGACCTTGACCTTGAAGACGACAGGCTTACCGGCAAGCTCCTCGGCGTGATAGTCAGCCGGGAACGTGATGTCGATGTCCTTCTCCTCACCGGCACTCATGCCGGCGACCTGCTCCTCAAAGCCGGGGATGAAGGTGTGGGAACCGAGCTTCAGCTCGTAGTTCTCGCCCTTGCCGCCCGCAAAGGCCTTGCCGTTCTCAAAGCCCTCGAAGTCGATCACGGCGGTGTCCCCCTCCTGTGCCGGGCGGTCGACCGTGGTGATGCGGGCAACGTTCTGGGCCATGCGGTCCAGCTCGGCCTCGACCTCGGACTCCTTGACCTCGACCTCGGCCTTCTCGATCTCGAGATTCTTATATTCGCCAAGCTCAGCAACGGGATACAGATCCGTCACGATCGTCAGCGTGACGGCGCCGTCGTCGGCGATGTCCATCTTGGAAACGCTCGGGCGGCCGACGGGACGGATGTCCTGCGTCAGGACGGCATCCTTGTAGATATCCGGGAACATATCCTCGACAGCGTCCTCAAAGAAGACATGCTTGCCATAGGCAGCCTCGATGACCATACGCGGAGCATGACCCTTGCGGAAGCCGGGGATCATGATATCCTTGCGGTACTTCAGATAGGCGCGGTTCAGGGCAGGCTCCAGCTCCTCACGGGTCAGTTCCACCGTAACGGATGCGCGGGTCGCTTCTTTCTCTACGCTTTTGACATTCATTTCTAACATCCTCCTATGTGCTGCGCCGGTCGGCGCGCATTGATACATTGATGAATCCGCACTATTTTATCAGACTATTCACAAAAAAACAAGTCGATTTTGTGAATTTTCGGTTTTTCCGCAGGAAAATTACAGGGAAAATATTCAGCGAAGCCGGATCGGGGCAAAATTCGTATAATCCGCAGCGCAGAGCCGGTAGGTCACGCCGTGGTGCACGCCCTCGATGGCAAGGCGGTGGCTGCTGCCATGCAGGTGGCCGTAGCAGCATTCCTTCACGCCGTAGCGCTCGAGGAGCGCCAGAATTTCCGGGCATTCGTAGCCGCGGTAGCGCGGCGGATAGTGCAGAAAGCACAGCTTTTCGGGCGTATCTCCCGCCGCGCGGAGCGAGGCCTCCAGACGCAGCAGCTCCCGCTTGAAAATTTTATCGTTATGACTGCCGTCCGGCGCGTCCTCTTCAAAGAACCAGCCGCGCGTGCCGGTCAGGGCGATGCCGTTATAGAAATAGCAGTTGTTATTCAGCAGATACAGGTCCGGAAAGCCGTTTTCCTCGCAGAAGCGGTAGAATTTCGCGGCCGTCGTCCACCAGTAATCGTGATTTCCCTTGACGATGATCTTCCGCCCCGGAATGGCGGCGATCATGGCAAAATCCTCGCGCGCGCCGTTCAGGTCCAGCGCCCAGGACAGGTCCCCGAGCAGGACGGTCGTGTCCTCCGGCCCGATGACGGACAGGCCTTCGCGGAGCTTGTCCACATAGCCGACCCACGCGCCGCCGAAGACGTCCATCGGCTTGTCGCTGCCGAGGGAAAGATGCAGGTCTCCAATCGCGTAAAGGGCCATCCCTCACGCTCCTTTCATTGCAGCAGTTGCAGAAGGTTCCGGAAAAAGATCCGGTCGAGCAGGTCCGCGGGATAGCCCGCAGCCTGTAAATACGCATAAAACGAAGCCCACGAGGAGACGTCCGTAAAGCCGCGCGCCAGCTCGTCGCAGCCGTCGAGGTCGCCGCCGAGGGCCACATGGTCCTCGCCGCAGAGCGTGAGCATGTGCTCGAGATGGGCGCGCAGCGTGTCGAAATCCGCTCTCCCGCCGAGGAACGGCGGATAGAGGTTCAGGCCGACCGTGCCGCCGGTCTGCGCCAGCGCGCGCAGCTGATCGTCCGTCAGGTTCCGCGTATAGTCGCACAAAGCGCGGCAGTTGGAATGGCTGGCCAGAATGGGGGCCTGCGTGCAGTCCATGAGCTGCCAGAACGCAGCTTCGGACAGATGACTCACATCGATCCGCAGGCCGAGCCGCTGCGCCTCCCGGACAAAGTCGCGCCCGCGCGGCGTCAGGCCAAGCGCGGAGCCGTGCCAGCCCGCAAGCGCGTTGTCGGCATTCCACGTCAGCGTGAGCATGCAGAAGCCCTGCTCCCGCAGCCATTCGAGTCTGCCCGGGTCGCAGCCGATGACCTCGCAGCCCTCCACGGACAGCAGCGCGGCGGTCCTCCCCTGCTCCGTCAGGCGCAGGGCCTCCGCACCGTTTGCGGCAAAGCCGATGCGGCTGCGGTTCTTCTCCACCTCGCGGCACAGGAGGGCCAGCGGCTCCGTCAGCAGGCGCTCCGTCCCGCCGCCGGGCCGGCCGGCGTTGCTGCAGAACGCAAAGACCTGGGCATAGGCCTCCAGTCCGGCCGCCTTCTGCAGGTCGATGTGGCAGGAATTCCGTTCCAACCCCTCCCCGCGCGTCCAGAGCTCATAGGCGGTGTCGCAGTGTCCGTCAAACAGCTTCATGAAAATGCATCCTCCAGATGCCGGATCTCCGGCCGCTTCGTCTGCGTGCCGTTCGGCGCGTAGACCTCGATCACATCGAAGCGCGGCTGCTTCGTCTGTTCCGGGTGCTCACATAAGTACAGCTCCGCCGTGCGACGGATGCGTTCCTGCTTGTGCCGGTCGACAAATTCCAGCGCTTCGGCAAATGCGGCGCTTTTGCGCAGCTTGACCTCGACAAAGACGAGATAGTCGCGGTTTTCCGCGATCAGGTCGATCTCGCCGAGGCGGCAGCGGTAATTCGCCGCCACGATGGTATAGTGCCTGCGGCGCAGATAGGCCGCCGCAGTCTCCTCGCCCCAGCGGCCCGTCAGGTCATTCCGCATGGAGGTTTTTCAGGAAGGTACGGCGATGGATGGGGCACGGACCGAATTCGCGCAGCGCGGCATAGTGCGCGCGCGTACCGTAGCCCTTGTGCGTGGCAAAGCCGTACTGCGGATATTTTTCATCCATTTCCAGCATAAAGCGGTCCCGCGTCACCTTGGCCAGAATAGACGCAGCCGCGATATTGGCGCTCAGGCTGTCGCCCTTGACGATCGTCTGCACGGGAAGGCCGAAGTCCGTCTCGCGGTTGCCGTCGATCAGGGCGATATCCGGCCGCACCCGGAGCTGGTCCATGGCGCGGCGCATCGCGAGGAACGTCGCCTGCAGGATGTTGATCTCGTCGATCTCCTGCTCGGAGGCAAACGCGATGCCGTAGGCGAGCGCCTGCTCCGTGATAATGTCATACAGCGCCTCGCGGCGCTTGGCCGTCAGCTTTTTCGAGTCGTTCAGGCCGGGAATGTCCAGCCCGCGCGGCAGGATGACCGCCGCAGCACACACCGGCCCGGCCAGAGGGCCGCGCCCGGCTTCATCCACGCCGCAGACCGTCTCATAACCCGCCTCCCAGCAGCGGTTTTCGTAATTCCAAAGTTCCGTCATGCCAATTCCTCATTTATCTTAGGCAATACCGCACAATTCAGCAAGTGCATTCGGCGAAAAATGTCCGGCGAAGGCCGAAGGAGAATGATGCAGTGTTGCCCTTAGTCATCCGGTGTGAAGCTCAGGCGCTGATGCAGGCCGTCCGCCACCACGTCGAATATGATGCTGCCGTCTTCGTTGTCCGTGCGGTCCATCGTGACGTCCTTACCGCGGCAGTATGTCCGCGCGACGGCCTCCGGGTCCGAGGTCTCCACCTCACTGACGAACACGTCGCGCATCTGGTTGTTGCTGCAGAGATTGAAGATCTCGCGAATCAGTTCGTAGCGCATGCCTCTGTCCTTTCCGGAGGGTCCTCCAGCGTAAAGCGGCCGATCTTACAGCTGCGGTATTCCTCCAGCAGCACACGCGCCATGCGCTCCGTGTCGATCTCGCCGCGCGCCAGCAGGAAGCCGCGGCGGCGGCCCGCCTCGGTCAGCAGATCATAGCCGGAGGCGTCCTCCGGCGGGTCGAGCTTATAGCGGGCGCGCATGGCCTCGGGGTAACGCGCCCAGAGCATGGCCGCCAGATGGCAGGCCAGCGTCTCCACATCCAGTACGTCGTCCTTGACCGCGCCGGTATAGGCCAGCCTGCGGCCGACCTCCTCATCGTCGAATTTCGGCCAGAGGATGCCCGGCGTGTCGAGCAGCAGAAGGCCGCTGTCCACCGTGACCCACTGCTTGCCGCGCGTGACGCCGGGGCGGTTCTCCGCCTTTGCGCCCTTGCGCCCGGCGATCTGATTGATGAAGGTCGATTTTCCCACGTTCGGGATGCCGACGATCATCAGCTTCAGTGCGCGGCCGGTCTGACCCTTGTCCGCATAGCGCTGCAGCTTCTCCGCCAGCATGGAGCGGACGGCGGGCACGAAGCGGTCGATGCCGCGGCGGCTCTTGCAGTCCGTGCGCACAACGGTCATGCCCTGCGCCTGCCAGTAATTCTGCCAGACGTCCGTAGCGGCCGGATCGGCCAGATCGATGCGGTTGAGGATCATCATGCGGGGCTTCTGCCCGCAGATAGCGTCAATGTCCGGGTTCCGGCTGGAAAACGGGATGCGCGCGTCCACGATCTCGCAGACGGCGTCCACGAGCTTGAGGTCAGCCTCCATATTCCGCCGCGTCTTGGTCATGTGGCCCGGATACCACTGGATATTCATGCGTTCATCCATTGTCCACCGCTCCGATCCGTCCAAAGTCCCGCGAGCTGCTCTCGCCGCAGCCTGGGAACAGAATGCACAGCACCTTGCCGATGACCTGTGATTCCTCGATCTGCCCAATGGAGGCATAGCGGCTGTCGGCAGAACGGTTGCGGTTATCGCCCATCACGACGAGGCAGCCCTCGTCCACGGTCACGGGGAAGCTCGTGCGGTCATAGTAGGGCAGCACCATCGGTTCCAAGATATAGGGCTCGTCCAGCGGCTCGCCGTCGACGTAGACCGTGCCATAGCCGTTGCCGTCGTAGAGGATATCCACAGTCTGACCCTCCGTTGCAATAACGCGCTTGACGATCGGCTCGCCGTTTTCAAAGCTCTCCTTGCGCGCGACGATGACGTCGCCCTGCTCGAGGTCGCCCATAAACAGATTGCTCAGCAGTGCCACATAGTCGCCGTCCTGCAGCGTCGGCATCATGGACGGTCCGTCCACGCCGACGAGACGGACAAAGAACACAAACACGATCGTGATCGCGGCCAGAATATAGACAAGGTCATGCAAAAGCGAGTAGCAGTCATAGAGCGGATTTTTCGGTTCCTTCTTCGGAGTCTGCTCCTGCAGGTCCTCCATCGGCTGCTCCGCGTCGAAATTCTCCATCAACGTCATCCTTCCTGTCTGGCGGCAGGCCGCCATTCATTCAGGATAAATTATACACCAACTCGTTCCAGAAATAAAGCCCAAAAAACGGAGCTGCCGCAAATCCATGCGGCAGCCCCGAAATGGCGGTCGATAAAAATCAGAGATCCTTCAGCCGTGCTTCGCTCTCCTCGAGCTGACGCAGCAGGGCGGCGTACTTTTCGGCCTTCTCCTGCTCTGCGCGGACGACCTGCTCCGGTGCCTTTGCGGCAAAGCCCGGATTGCCAAGCTTGGCCTGCACACCGGCAAGGCCCTTCTGAACCTTCTCCTTCTCTTTGGCGATGCGGGCAAGCTCCTTGTCCACATCCACAAGCTCCTCCATCGGCAGGAACAGCTTGGCGTCGTGCGTCACGCAGGACACCATGGAGCCATGCCCCTCCGGCTCCTCAGCCAGGACGACGACGCGCTCGGCATAGGCCAGACGGGTGATGAACGGGATACCGGCAGAGAACAGGTCCTGCTTCTCCGTGACGATATAAAGCGTCGTGCGGCGCGCGGGCGGCACGTTCATCTCGGCACGGCGGTTGCGCACGGCGCGGATGGCCTGCATGATACTCTCCATGCCATCCTCCTCCGCCTGGAAGCAGAGATCCTCGCGGAACTTCGGCCAAGCGGCGACGATCAGCGCCTCGCCCTCGTGCGGGATGGCCTGCCAGATTTCCTCTGTGATGAACGGCATGAACGGGTGCATCAGGCGCAGGATCTGGTCGAGCACATACAGCAGCACCTGCTGGGCAGAGCGCTTCTGAGCCTCGTCCTCGCCATAGAGGCGGGCCTTCGTCAGCTCGATATACCAGTCGCAGTAGCTGTCCCAGATGAAGTCATAGATCTTCTGGACGGCGACGCCGAGCTCATACTTGTCGAGGTTCTCCGTAACGTCGGCAATGAGCGTATTGAGCTTCGAGAGGATCCACTTGTCGGACGTCTCGAGCTCGGACAGGGCGGGCAGCTCGTTTTTGTCGATGCTGAGGTTCATCATGACATAGCGGCTGGCGTTCCAGAGCTTATTGGCAAAGTTGCGCATGGCCTCGCAGCGCTCGATATAGAAGCGCATGTCGTTGCCGGGCGAATTGGACGTGAGCATGTTCATGCGCAGGGCGTCCGAGCCGTAGCGGTCGATCATCTCGAGCGGATCGATGCCGTTGCCGAGGGACTTGGACATCTTGCGGCCCTTGTCGTCGCGGACAAGGCCGTGAATCAGCACGGTGTGGAACGGCGGGCGGCCCGTCTGCTTGCAGGCCGAGAAGATCATGCGCGCGACCCAGAAGAAGATGATGTCATAGCCCGTCACGAGCACGTCCGTCGGATAGAAATACTGAAAATCCTCCGCATTCGTGTCCGGCCAGCCGAGGGTCTCGAACGGCCAAAGCGCCGAGGAGAACCAGGTGTCAAGCACGTCCTCATCGCGGGTGATATGCTTGCTGCCACACTTTTCGCAACAGGTCGCATCCTCGCGGGAAACGGTCATATGGCCGCAGTCGGCGCAGTACCACGCCGGGATCTGATGGCCCCACCACAGCTGACGGGAGATGCACCAGTCGCGGACGTTCTCCATCCAGTTCGTATAAATTTTCGTGAAGCGCTCCGGCACGAACTTCGTCTCGCCGTCGTTCACGACGCGCAGCGCCTCTTCGGCCAGCGGCTTCATCTTTACAAACCACTGAGCGGAAATGATCGGCTCGACGTCGCGGTGGCAGCGGTAGCAGGTGCCGACATTGTGGTTATACGGCTCGACCTTGACGAGGTAGCCCTGCGCCTCGAGGTCAGCGACGATCTGCTTGCGCGCCTCATAGCGGTCGAGGCCCTGATATTTGCCGCCGTTCTCGTTGACGACGCCCTTGTCGTCGAGGACGCGGATGACCTCGAGGTTGTGGCGCTGGCCGACCTCAAAGTCGTTCGGGTCGTGAGCCGGCGTCATCTTGACGCAGCCGGTGCCGAAGTCCATTTCGGCATAGTCGTCCGCCACGACGGGGATCTCCTTGCCGACGAGCGGCAGGATGACGTTCTTGCCGACGATGTCCTTGTAGCGCTCGTCATTTGGATTGACGCACACGCCGGAGTCGCCGAGCATGGTCTCGGGCCGGGTCGTCGCGATGATGACCTCGCCGGAGCCGTCTGCCAGCGGATAGCGCACATGCCACAGATGGCCGGGCTTGTCGACATATTCGACCTCGGAATCGGACAGGGCCGTGACGCAGTGCGGGCACCAGTTGATGATGCGGCTGCCCTTGTAGATAAGGCCCTGCTCATACAGGTTCACGAACACCTCGCGGACGGCCTTCGAGCAGCCCTCGTCCATCGTGAAGCGGGCACGGTCCCAGTCGCAGGACGCGCCGAGGCGCTTCTGCTGCTCGACGATACGGTCGCCGTACTGATGCTTCCAGGCCCAGACGCGCTCGAGGAACTTCTCGCGGCCGAGGTCATAACGGGTCTTGCCCTCCTTGCGCAGCTCCTCCTCCACGCGGATCTGCGTGGCGATACCGGCATGGTCCACACCGGGGATCCAGAGGGCGGAATAGCCCTGCATGCGCTTGAAGCGGATGAGCACGTCCTGCATGGCGGCTTCCATGGCATGGCCCATGTGGAGCTGGCCTGTGACATTGGGGGGCGGCATGACGATGGTAAAGGGCTTCTTGTCCGGGTCGCGCTCGGCATGGAAATAGCCGTTGTCTACCCAGAATTTGTAGAGCCGGTCCTCAACGTCGCGCGGCTCGTAGGTCTTTGGCAGTTCTTTCATAGTCTTCTCCTTTTTGACGATAAAAATCGCCCTGAGCTTCATAATATGCTCAGGGCGATGCAGATTACCGTGGTACCACCTGAATTCCCGCCATGGGCGGGCACTCTGGCTCTGTAACGGGAGCACCCGTGCGGCCTACTGCAGGTTCGGCACGCCCGCTCCGAAGCGACCTTCTCCCGACCTGCGCAGGGGCTTTCAGCAGCCGCCCCCTCTCTGCAGCGCGCGGATGGGATACTCCTCTTCTTCCATGCGTTTTCACTATGCGGTTATGATAGCCGAAAACCGGCCGGTTGTCAAGCGTTTTTGGGCAGATAGCCGCTCATTTCGGCGGCCATATCGTCCAGCAGCTTCATGGCTGCCGCGCGGTCGGTGTCAACGGCGGTCAGATAAATCTTGACCTTCGGCTCCGTGCCGGACGGACGCAGGATGACCGTACCCTTCTCGCCGAGCTGAAGCACGAGCACATTGGACTTCGGCAGCGTGACCGCTTCCTCCGTGCCGTGGACGAGATCGCGCGTGACGCGCGCCTGATAGTCCGTGACGGACGTGACGGCGATGCCGCACACGGCCTTCGGCAGCTCGCGGCGCATCTGCGCCATAAAGCCAGCGGAAATTTCCATGGCGTCCGGGCCCTGCAGCTCGCAGCTCAGCACGCGCGCCTCATGCCAGCCGAAGCGGCTGTAGAGCGCGTCCATGTGCTCGGCCAGATTCGTTCCCTCACGCTTGAGCGCGGCGGCGAGGTCGCAAGTCAGCATGGAGGCAACGACGGCGTCCTTATCGCGGGCATACGTTCCCTTGAGGTAACCGCAGCTCTCCTCAAAGCCGAAGACGAAGCGGTTTTCCTCGTGCTTCTGCTCGAGGGCGAGGATCTCACCGCCGATGTACTTGAAGCCCGTGAGGACCCTGCGCATCTTCACGCCGTAGCTTGCGGCGATCTTGTCTGCCATCGGGGTCGAGACGATGCTGCGCACGGCGACGGGGTCTGCCGGGAGCGTGCCAGCCTTCTGCATCGTGCCGAGGATGTAGTCCAGCAGCAGGCAGCCCAGCTCGTTGCCGCTGAGCTTGCGGAAGCCGCCTTCCACCGGGACGGCCACGGCCACGCGGTCGCAGTCCGGGTCCGTGCCGAGGATGAGGTCCGGGTGCGTCTCGCGCGCGATCTTGTAGCTCTCGTTCAGCGCGGCGTCCGTCTCCGGGTTCGGATATTCGCAGGTCTTGAAATCGCCGTCCGGCTTTTCCTGTGCGGGGACGACGGCGACGTTCACGCCGATGCGGCCGAGCACGGTGCGGACCGGCTTGTTGCCCGTGCCGCACAGCGGCGTGTAGAGCAGATTCAGGTTATCGGACGGGACAGTGGCAAGGCGCTCGCCGAGAACGGTCTCATAGTAGCGCTCCCACAGCTCCGGCGCGATGAATTCCACGCCGCCCTCCGCAAGGAAGTCCTCAAAGCTCTTTTCCGCCGGGAGGAAATACGGGATTTTCTCGATCTCGGCAAACACGCGGGCCGCCGGCTCGTCCGTCATCTGGCAGCCGTCCGGGCCGTAGCACTTGATGCCGTTGTAGATGCCCGCATTGTGGCTGGCGGAAACGACGATGCCGCAGCCGCAGCCAAGCTGGCGCACGGCAAACGAGAGCATCGGCGTCGGGGCCAGCTCATGATAGACATAGACATGCACGCCGCGCTCCGCGAGGGCTACGGCGCACAGCTCCGCATAGCGGCGGGAGTTGTGGCGGGAGTCATAGCCGATGGCGCAGCGCTGCGGCAGCTCCGTCGAGGTCAGCCATGCGGCAAGGCCCTGCGCCGTGCGGCGAACGGTGAAGTCGTTCAGGCGATTCGTGCCGATGCCCATAATGCCGCGGATGCCCGCGGTACCGAACTGCAGCTCCGCGCCGAAGCAGCCCTTGCGCTCCGTCTCGTCGTTCTGCATGGCGGCCAGCGCAGCGCGCCCGGCCTCATTCAGCGGCGCCCGCTCGCACCACTGCTGATAACGTTCCAGTTCCGTCATTTCAGCCTCCTAAAATATGGAATTAAAGTCATAAGCTCAGACTGTCAAATTTGTCATTGCGAGGCCCCGCGAGGGGCCGTGGCAATCTCGCAGGATCGGCTGCGGATTTTGGCAAGCCGGGGCGAATCCGAAGCCTGCTTCACGAGATTCCCACGTCGCTTCGCTCCTCGGAATAACACGACCGGGAAAGCTCACGAACGCCCCGCCCCAATGGGACGGGGCGCTGTGTCGTCCGGTTATTTCAAAAACGGTTCGATCAGGCGCTGCGTTTCCGCATCGTCTGCACGCGTCTCCCGCAGGGACTGCAGAAGGGCCTGCGCTTCCTGCTTCGTCTCCGCCGGGGCGATGACGAGCACCGGCGTGCCGGTCTCTGCAAACCCGCCCTCCGCGCCGCGGTGCAGCAGTGCGATGAACTGCTCTCCGGCCGCGTCGCACCAGAGCATATCGTCCTGCCAGAACATCCAATCCGAGTCGATGTCCGACGGCAGGATCAGGCTGTCCATGATGCGGCTGCCGTTTACGAATACGCCGCCCGGCTCGGTAGCTTCAAAGGAATCCGCGTGATTCCGGAAAAGGTAGTGATACGAAATGCCGCTGATGAGGACGGTACAAGGCTCCGCGGAGCCATCCTCCTGCAGAAGCATCGCCTGCATCGTCCGGCTTTCCGTCTTTGCAATCGGCGTGTTCCAATACGAAATGATCACGGTCCCGAGAACCACGAGCGCGGCAAGCGCAATACAGGCTGCGGCAATGGCAGCTGCATGCTTTCTGTTTTCTGAGGTTTTCATATAGCACCTTCCCTTTCAGCATAAAACGGGTAATCGTTAACCACGGGTCACTTGAGATAAGGGGAGATCGCGTTTTTTGTCTCATCCGGGAGCGCTTCCTGCAGCGACTGTAAAAGCTCCTGCGCCGCCTGCTCTGACTCTGCCGGAGCGACGACGAGCGACTGCATGCCGGGAAGCGGCAGGACGAGCGTGCTGCCGTCGGCTGCGATCCAGAACGGATCGGTATCCGCCTGCATCGTGAGCCACGGGTCAAAGGCGTCGTCCGGCAGGATGACGCCGGAGCAGATGCGCGTGCCGTCGACATAGATGCCGCCGTCCGTCCCCGTCTCGAACGCGCCGACTCTGCCGCCGAGCAAATAGGAGCGGGACGTGCCCGCGATGCGCACGGTGCACGGCGTGGCCGAGCCGTCCGGTGCGAGGGTCATGCCCTGCATGGTCCACTCGTCGGCGCGCTCTGCCGCATGGTCGCGGTTGGATGCGAAGAAAATGCCGATGCCGCAGACCACAAGGAGCGCAGCCGCGACGGCGGTAATGAGAATACGGTTCCGGCTCATGGCGCCGGTTTACACGTCTTCGATGATCGCGGAGTTGTTCTTGGCCTGCGGATTGACGAGGGCGCGGAACTTCGAGCGGGAATTGCGGATCTCGCTCAGAGCCTCGGCGACGGCCTCCTCCGTGCGGCGCAGGGAATCGTCGACGTAGTCGTTCGTGACCTTCTTGAGCTCCTTGATCTTATCCTGCGCGGCGCGCACCATATCGTTGGCCTGATTCTTGGCCTCGAGATAGATGGCCTCCTGCGAGACGAGCTGGCGGGCCTGTGCCTGCGCGGACTTCATGATATTCTCTGCCTCGCGCTTTGCGTTCGTAATGAGCTCGCTGCGGGAGTCCACGATGGTCTTTGCCTGCTTCAGCTCGCCGGGGAGCTGGTTGCTGATCTCGTCGAGCAGGTCGAGGACCTTTTCGCGCTCAACAGCGCACTTATCGCTGCTGAACGGCACGGAGCGTGCGTCCTGCACCATTTCATACAGGGTGCCGATCAATTCTTCAATGCCGTGTTCGTTCATGATATTGCCTCCTAATCGTTGCCGCCGCCCGCCCCGGTCTTGCGGAGCAGGGTGATGGTCGTTTTTCCGTAATGATAGTCTTTTGAGCGGGTCAAGCCCGGAAATTCCTCCGCAAGCGGTTTGCCGAGGGGTCTTTCTGTGATAATTATACCACCATCCGACAAAATGTCAATTTCCGATAGGCGCTGAATCGCTGTTTCGAGGGATTTTTCTGCATAGGGCGGGTCGAGGAAGATCAGGCGGAATTTCCGCCTGCACCGCGCAAGATACTGTGTGAAATCCGTGCAGACGACCTCTCCCCTGTCTTCAAAATGCGTGCGGCGCAGATTCTCGCGCACAAGGGCCGCGGCATCCTGCCGGTGGTCGACAAAAACGGCGCGTGAGGCTCCGCGGCTGAGCGCCTCGATGCCGAGCTGACCCGTTCCGGCGAACAGGTCGAGCACGTCGCCCGCGATGTCGAACTGGATGATGTTGAACAGGGCTTCCTTCACGCGGTCCGTCGTCGGGCGCGTGAGCATGCCCTCCGGCGTTTTCAGCTTTGTGCCGCGCGCCGTTCCGGTGATAACTCTCATGGCTGTGTTTGCTCCTGTCCGTGAAAATGGTCATAGACCGCCTGCGCCTGCGGCGCGGGCAGCACCTCCTGCAGCTCCTCCCGGCTGGCGGCGCGGATGGCCGCGAGCGAGCGGAAGCGGCGCAGGAGCTGATTGCGGCGCTTTTCCCCGATGCCGGGGATGGCGTCGAGCTGCGAGCCGCGCACATGGCGGCTGCGCAGGGTGCGCTGATAGGTAATGGCGAAGCGGTGTGTCTCCTCCTGGATGCGGCCGATGAGGGCAAACACCGCCGGATTGCTCTGGATGCTGATCTCCTGCCCGTCCGGCGTAACAAGGGCGCGCGTGCGGTGGCGGTTATCCTTGACCATGCCGAAGATCGGCAGAAAAACACCCATTTCGGACAGGGCGGCGCGGACCGTCTCGGCGTGCACGGCACCGCCGTCGATGAGCAGGGCGTCCGGGCGCTCGGAAAAGCCGCTGTCGCCGTCGAGATAATGACGGAAGCGGCGGCAGAGCACCTGCCGCATGGAGGCGTAGTCGTCCTGATCCGTCAGGCCGCGCACCTGAAAGCGCTTGTAATCGCTCTTTTTCGGCTTGCCGTCCTCGAAGACCGTCATGGAGGCGACGATATCCGTCCCGGCAATGTTGGAAATATCATAGGCCTCGAGGCGGCGTGGCGGTTCGCGCAGACCGAGCATGCTCTGCAGCAGCACGAGCGTGCCGCTCAGGCGCTCTGCCTTTGAGGTAGCGCGCTCGGCCTCCTCGCGGGCGTTTTTCTCCGCCAGCTCCACGAGCCTGCGGCCGTAGCCGCGTTGCGGCGTGCGGATGAGCACATGCTTGCCGAGCTCCTGCAGCAGAAGCTCCTCGAACAGTGCGGCATCGTCCATCTCCGCCGGGAGGAATATGCGGCGCGGCGCGGCCTTTCGCGTCAGATAGTACTGCTTGACGAGCGACGACAGCGCGTCGTCCGGCTCCTCCGGCACAGGCAGGACCTCATAGTCCTTATCCATGAGGTTGCCCTTGATAAAGTGCAGCACCGCGAAGCAGGCTTTCGCCTCCGTCTGGTACCAGCCGATGACGTCGGTGTCCGCCATCGTGCCTGCCGTGACGAGCTGCTTCTGCCCGAGCAGCTCAATGGCGCGCAGACGGTCGCGGTATTCCGCAGCACGCTCAAAGCGCAGCTCCTCGGCTGCAGTCTCCATCTTCTCCTGCAGCTCCTGACACAGGCTCTGGTGCTTGCCCTCGAGCAGAAGGACGGCCTGCTCCAGCCGCGCGTGATAGTCCGCCTGCTGCATGCAGGGCCTGCACCAGCCGTCGCAGCGCTCCATCTGATAGTTCAGGCAGGGCCGCTCCCTGCCGATGTCGCGCGGGAATTTTTTGGAGCAGCCCGGCAGGCGGAACGTCGTACGCAGAGCGTCGATGACCTGCTGCGTGCGCCCTCGGCTTCCGTAGGGGCCGAAATAGCGCGCGCCGTCGTCCGTGACGCGCGTGGCCAGCGTGATGACGGGATAGGCCTCACGCAGGTCGACACGCAGGTAGGGGTAGCCCTTGTCGTCCTTGAGCAGGATGTTGTATTTCGGCATATAGTGCTTGATGAGCGAGCATTCGAGCACGAGCGCCTCGAACTCCGTCGCGGCGGCGATCGTCTCGAAATGATCGACATTCGACACCATTTTGCGCGTTTTTGCATTGTGCGCCGCCGTATCCTGAAAATACTGGCTGACGCGGTTTTTCAGTTTTTTTGCCTTGCCGACGTAGATCACGGTCCCGGCGGCGTTTTTCATCAGATAAACGCCCGGCTCATAGGGCAGCGACAGCGCGGCCTGCTTCAATTCCTCACGGGTCATGCTTGCTCCATTCTGACGAGAAAGCTGCCCCAAACGCCGCCGATTCCGTGCGTTTGGGGCAGCCGTTCATGTTGAGCGGATCAGAAAATATCCTTGACGAGCATCTGCGCCAGCGTCTTGACTGCCGCTTCCTCGTCCGGGCCTTCGGCGATCAGCGTGACCTCCGTGCCCGTGGTGATGGCCATGGAGAGTACGCCCAGCAGGCTCTTGGCATTGATCTTCCGGTCGTCGACCTCGATCCAGATGCTGGAACGGAATTCATTGGCCTTCTGAATGAAAAACGTAGCCTGTCTGTTGTGCAGACCAGACTCACACTTGACCACCGATTTTTCTGTATACATCCTGTGTCACTCCTTCAAATTTGAGGCTGCGCGAGGTGATATGCTTCTCTTAGAGTATAACAAAACAGGGGCATTTGTCAACCATTTTCTCAAGTTTACCGGGATTTCCCGTCAAGCCAGCTCGGCGATGGTCACACCGTCCTCGCCCTCGCCGTAGACGCCGAGGCGGTAGCGCTTCACGCAGCGATTGCGCTTCAGCTCGTCCTGCACGGCCTTGCGCAGGACGCCCGTGCCCTTGCCGTGGATGATACGCACGGAGGCGAGATTGGCCATCATGGCGTTATCGAGGAAGATATCCAGCGTAGCAATGGCCTCGTCAGCCGACATGCCGCGCAGGTCCAGCTCCGTTGAGGCGCCCGCGCTGCGGAAGGCGCGCTGGCTGCGCTCGATGATCTTCTTGGCCTGCTGCTTCGTCTCCTCAATGAGATATACCTCGTCCGGCTGCGCCGTGACCTTCATGATCCCGGCCTGCAGCAGATAAGAGCCGTCCTTGTTGATGGCCAGCACGCTCGCTCGGGTGCCGAAGCGGACAAGCTCGACTGTGTCGCCGACGCGGATGGCACGCGCCGCCTGCGGACGCGGCTTCGGCGTGTCGTCGTGCCCGGCAAGGCGGTCTTCTGCCTCGTTGAGTCTGCGGCGCAGCTCGGTCTGCTTCGCGTTCGAGCCCTGCACGTCCGCGTTTTCCCGCAGCTGCTTGCGCAGCTGCTTCAGCTCGTCTGCGACCTCGTTCGAGGTGCGGCGGGCATCGTCGATGATGCTCTGCGCCTCGGCGCGGGCCGCGCGCACGGCTTTTTCGCGTTCGCGCTTGATCTCGGCGTAATAGGCCTCGGACTTCTCCTTCATCTGCTCCGTTTCCTGGCGCAGGCGCTCGGCCTCGAGCTTTGCGGCTTCCATCTGCTGGCGCTGCTGCTCGAGTTGGTTCAGGACGTCCTCAAAGTTGCGGTCGTTTTCGTTCACAAGGCTCTTTGCCTTGTCGATGATCGGCTCCGGCAGGCCGAGGCGGCGGGAAATGGCAAAGGCGTTCGATTTGCCGGGGATGCCGATGAGCAGGCGGTAGGTCGGCCGCAGCGTCTCCACGTCGAACTCGCACGAGGCGTTCATGACGCCCTCCGTGCGCATGGCATAGAGTTTCAGCTCGGCATAGTGCGTCGTGGCAGCCACGCGGCTGCCGCACTGGCGGCAGAACTCGATGAGCGCATTGGCGAGCGCCGCACCCTCGGCCGGGTCCGTGCCCGCGCCCAGCTCGTCAAACAGCACAAGCGTGTCGCGGTCACAGTCAGCGACGATGTCGACGATATTCTTCATGTGGGCGGAGAAGGTGGACAGCGACTGCTCAATGGACTGCTCGTCGCCGATGTCCGCCAGCACCTGCCGGAAGACGGAAATGGCGCTGCCGTGGTCCGCCGGAATGTGCAGGCCGCACTCCGCCATCAGCGTCAGAAGGCCGATGGTCTTGAGCGTGACGGTCTTGCCGCCGGTGTTTGGGCCGGTGATGATGAGCGTGTCGAAATCCGAGCCGAGCCGCAGCGAGACGGGAACGACCTTCTTGCGGTCGATGAGCGGATGGCGCGCCCGCACGAGCTCCAGACTGGCGTTCGTGCGAATTTCCGGCTCCATGCCGTCCATCTTGTGCGACAGGCGCGCGCGGGCAAAGATACAGTCGAGCTGCACGAGCATCTCATAGCTGTGGCAGATGCCCTCGCGGAACGAGGCCGCCTCGGCCGACAGTGCGGCCAGAATGCGCTCGATCTCCTTCTTCTCGCGGATCAGCAGCTCACGCAGGGCGTTGTTCGCATTGACGGCGGACATCGGCTCGATGAAGAACGTGCTGCCCGTCGAGGACACATCGTGGACCAGACCGGGAATTTCGCTCTTGTATTCACTCTTGACCGGCACGACATAGCGGTCGCCGCGCAGCGTGATGATCGGGTCGCGCAAATACTTGGAAAAACTCGGCGAGGAGATGATCTTCTGCAGCGAATCCTTGACCTTTGCGCTCTGGATGCGCATATGGCGGCGGATATCCGCCAGCTCGCTGCTGGCCGCGTCGGCGATCTCCTCCTCGGAGAGGATGGAGTTCGTGATCTTCTCCTCAAGATAGCGATTCGGCGAAAGCTCCTGAAAATAGACGTCCAGCACGGTCGGCTCGCCGTCCTCGCTGTAATAGGCCTTGACATTGCGGATGCAGCGCAGCACACCCGCAATGCGCAGCAGCTCCACCGGCGTCAGGCAGCCGCCGCGGTCAGCGCGCTCGAGGCTGGCTGCCACGGGCTTGAGCTCATGGAAGCCCGGCGCGCCCTTGCGGACGATCATGCCGCAGGCCGCCGTCGTCTGCTGCTGGAGCAGGCAGATCTCCTCCGCATCGTCCAGCGGCAGCAGGGCGCGGCAGCGGTCCTTACCGTCCTCGGAGTTCGCGCAGTCGGCAAGCTGGGCCAGCACGTTGTCCAGCTCCAGCTTGCGCAGGGATTTTTCGTACAGTTCTGTCATGGTACAGGTACCTCAGATATGGATTCAAAGAAATAGAGATTTATAGAAATCCAGCGTGGAAAAGCCGCGCTCCAATCGCGTGCAGAGATAGCTCTCCGTGATCTGCCCCAGCTCAGAGAGCGACGGCTCCGCAAGCCGGAACGAGAATACGCGCGAAGGCGGCGCAGAGTCCAGATAACGCAGGGCGGCACGCGTCCCGGCACTCATGGGAAGACGGATGTCGTTCTCTTCCTCCGTGCGGCAGGCAGCGCACTGCAGCACGCCCTGTGAGATATTGAAGCGGTCCGGCTCCGGCGCTCCGCACACGGCGCAGCCGCGCAGGTCCGGCTCATAGCCGCTCAGGCACATGGCGCGCAGCTCGAAGGCCGCCTTGACGAGCTTCTGCGGCAGGCCGAGCCTGCCGAGCGCATAGAGAGCGTTGAGCAGCAGTGATACGAACGGCGGATTCTCCTCGCCCTCCGGGCTGAGCACGTCCGCGGCCTGCGCAAAATAGGACGCCAGCGACAAAAGCTCCAGATCGTTCCGCAGCTCCGGAAACATCTCCTTTGCCGTGGCCTCCGTAACGGCATAGCGCCCGCCGCGCTCAAGCAGCGTGAACTCGGAATAGGCCAGCAGCTGGCAGGCCGCCTTGCTGCGGCTGCGGCTGCTGCGGACGCCGCGCGCCCGCACAGTCAGCTTGCCGTATTCGCGCGTCAGCACGGTCAGCAGCTTATCGCTGTCCTGATAGGCGACCTCGCGCAGGACGATGCCGTCTGTTTTGATGTACATGCTCCGACCTCCTGCAAGGCTTTGCGGGACGGCTCACCGCCCCGCTGAGGCCTCGCCGCGCGCCGGCTCCTGCCGATACAGCAGCCATGCCTCCGGCGCGCCCGTCTCCCAAAATATGCTCCAAAGCTGTTCTCTCGTCATGCAGCAGGCCTCCTGTCATCGGTGCTCCGTTTTTTGCAAACGGGCTGTCCTTAGGATAAGCCTGCTTTGCGCAATTATTCGTAGCCAAAGTTACGGATCATGGTCTGACTGTCGCGCCAGTTCTCCTTGACCTTGACCCACGTCTGCAAAAAGACCTTCGTGCCCATAAAGCGCTCGCAGTCCTCGCGCGCCTCCGTGCTGATCTTTTTCAGCATGGAGCCGTTCTTGCCGATGATGATGCCCTTGTGGCTGGCCTTCTCGCAGTAGATCGTCGCGTCGATGTCGATGACGCCGCTGTCGCGCTCCGAAAATTTCGTGATCTCAACGGCCGTGCCGTGCGGAATTTCACGCTCGAGGTTCCACAGCAGCTTTTCGCGGATGATCTCCGCCATGACCTGCCGCTCCGGCTGGTCCGTCGTCATATCATCCGGGAACAGGAACGGGCTGTCGGCCGCGTGGCGGGCGCACTCCCGCAGCAGGTCAGGGATACCGTCGCCGAACTTCGCGGACACCGGAACGACGGCGTCGAACTCAAATTTTGCGGCATAGGCCGCGATGACGGCAAGCAGATTCTCCTTCTCGACCGTGTCGATCTTGTTGATAACGAGGATGACCGGCGCATGCGCGGCGCGAAGCTGGCCGAGCAGCTCTTCCTCCTGCGGGCCGATGTGCGCGACGGGCTCGACGAGCAGCAGCGCGGCATCCACATCGGCGACGGAGTCGTGCACGACATTGTTCATATAGTCGCCGAGGCGCGTGCGCGGCTTATGGAAGCCCGGCGTGTCGACGAACACGAGCTGCGTGTCATCGTGCGTGACGATGCCGCAGATGCGGTTGCGCGTCGTCTGCGGCTTGTGGGAAACAATGGCGATCTTTTCGCCCACGAGGTGGTTGATGAGCGTCGATTTGCCGACGTTCGGCCGCCCCACGATCGTGATCATGGCAGATTTCTGGCTCATGGTTCTTCTCCTATGGTAAATTCAAAATCAGCTTGTTAAAATGTCCTTTCGGACATTTCCGCCAAGCTGCTTTCAGAATTGCAAAATCAAATTTTGCAGCATGATTTTGCAATTCTGCCGCTGCGGCGGGTGATTGAACGCGAAAGGACACCCTGACGGTTTTCTTTCACACTTTCCTTCCCTCCGAAACTTTCGGCTGGGCAGGTTTTTTGACAGTCTGAAATTCAAAATACATTTGGTCCTCGGCCCGGTCCGCATGGCCGCCGTGCACTGCGCCGACCACGCCGCCCAGGGCGCGGTAAAATGCCTGCGCGGGCAGATTGTGGCAATTGCAGCCGCAGAAAAACTTCTGGATGCCGCGCTCGCGGCAGAATTCGGTCAGCTGCGCAAAGGCGCGCCTGCCAAGGCCCGTCCGCCGGTAGCCCGGCAAAAAATACAGCGAGTTGAGGCAGAGTGCAAAGTCCTTATAGCGTCCGTAGGTGTACGGTCCGTATGTAAAATAGCCCACGCATTCCGCCCCGTCCATGGCAAGGAACACCGCGTTCGCCGGGTCGGCGATGCGGGCAGCGTCGCGCGCCGTATGGGCCTCGAGGTCATATTCGTCGATCATGGCATCGGGATAGATGCCGCGGTAGGTCGTATCCCACGCGCGGCGGCGCGTTTCGGCCAGCAGGCGCGCGTCCTCCGGGCTGGCGCGGCGGAATACGACGCTCATCGCTGCAGACCGAGCTGCCCGGCGATGATCTCCTCGCGCGTGCGCATCTGGCGCTTCATCTCGCCCTCGTCCATGTGGTCATAGCCCAGCAGGTGCAGGATGGAGTGGATCGTCAGATAGCCCGTCTCGCGGCGGAGCGAATTGCCGAAGCGCTTGGCCTGATCCCGCGCACGCTCGAGCGAGATAGCCATATCGCCCAGCGGCAGCAGACCGGTCTGCGGATCGATGTCCTCCTGCACGTCCTCCGGAAACTGCCCCGGCGTGAACTGGAACATCGGAAAAGACAGCACATCTGTCTCGCGGTCAATGTTCCGCATGGCGCGGTTGATGGCGCGGATGCCCGCGTCATCCGTGACGAGCACGTTGATCTCGCAGGGAACGTTCACATGCTCGGCCTCCAGCGCAGCGGCGATGCACTTGCGCAGGTGCAGCGTCAGCGGCAGGCTGCGGTCTGCGCGGTTGGAATAGCGCACAATGATCTGATGCTTCAT
>NZ_JBBMFF010000188.1:0-3815 GCF_040096185.1 Faecousia intestinalis
CGGCCTTCGGCCTCCTCGCAATGACAAATTTAGGGGCATTGCACCACTGAATTTGTTCCGTAATCATTGCCAACCTGCATGGCGGTCACTGACCGCCGCTACAGACGCAATCGGTTTGTACGTTTTTATCGTCAGCCTGTTTCTTGCGCTGGTGCGGAGCCGGGCCCGGCTGTCCGCTCCCCTACATTTCCCTTTGCGGTGTCGAAAAATTCCCCCGGGGAGGGTTTTCATTCCAGCCGGAATGTGATATGATATGGTAGTAATGATTTAATCTCTGCAGCGAGGAATTCCGCCATGCATGAACCAAACGAATTCGGCGTGCCGACGCACGCGCATTCCCATACCGAAGCCCATTCCCACTCCCACCCGCACGTCCACGAGAGCAAGAAAAACGTCGTCAACCGTCTGGCCCGCGCCATCGGCCATCTGGAAAAGGTCAAGCGCATGGTCGAGGACGACTGCGACTGTGCCGAGGTGCTCATCCAGATCGCTGCGGTACGCGCCGCCATCGAGAACACCGGCAAGGTGATCCTGCAGGACCATATCCAGCACTGCATCGTCGACGCCGTGGAGGAGGGCGACGATCAGGCCATTGCAAGCCTGTGCGCCGCCATTGATAAATTCATGAAGTAAGAGGTTGCCCCATGACCGATTTGAACCACATCCGGAATTTTTCCATCGTCGCCCATATTGACCACGGCAAATCCACGCTGGCAGACCGCCTGCTCGAGGAGTGCAACACCGTGGACAAGCGTGAGATGGAGGACCAGATCCTCGACTCCATGGAGCTGGAGCGTGAGCGCGGCATCACCATCAAGGCCCGCGCCGTCAAGCTGACCTATCACGCCGACGACGGCGAGACCTATACCCTAAACCTCATCGACACGCCGGGCCATGTGGACTTCAACTATGAGGTCTCCCGGTCGCTGGCCGCCTGCGAGGGCGCCGTGCTCGTCGTGGATGCCTCGCAGGGCATCGAGGCCCAGACGCTCGCCAACACCTACCTTGCCATTGACGCCGGGCTGGAGGTCATCCCCGTGGTGAACAAGATCGACCTGCCGTCCGCCCGCCCGCTGGAGGTCAAGCACGAGATCGAGGACGTCATCGGCATCCCCGCCATGGAAGCGCCGGAAATTTCCGCCAAAAACGGCATCAACATCCACGCTGTGCTTGAGGACGTCGTGCGGAACATTCCCGCCCCGCAGGGCGACCGTGAGGCCCCCGTGCAGGCTCTGATCTTCGACAGTCAATACGACTCCTACCGCGGCGTGATCGTCTATCTCCGCGTGAAGAACGGCGTGCTGCGCCCCGGCATGGACATCCGCATGATGGCCACGGGTGCGGAATACAAGATCGTCGAGGTCGGCTACCTGCACCCGAACGGCATGATCCCTGCCGATGCTCTCGGCGCGGGCGAGGTCGGCTATCTCACGGCCTCCATCAAGACCGTGGCGGACACCCGCGTCGGCGACACCGTCACCGGCGTGGAGGACCCCTGCAGCGAGCCTCTGCCCGGCTACAAGGCCGTGCAGCCCATGGTCTACTCCGGCGTCTATCCGGCCGACGGCAGCAAATACGGCGACCTGCGCGACGCGCTGGAGAAGCTGAAGCTCAACGATGCCTCCATGTCCTATACGCAGGAAAATTCCATCGCCCTCGGCTTCGGCTTCCGCTGCGGCTTTTTGGGCCTGCTGCACATGGAGATCATCATGGAGCGGCTCGAGCGCGAATACAACCTCGACCTCATCACGACCGCGCCGAACGTCGTCTACCGCATCACCAAGACGAGCGGAGAGACCATCGAGGTCTATACCCCGCTGAACTATCCCGACCCCGCCGAAATTCTGCAGTGCGAGGAGCCGTTCGTCCGCGCCAGCATCCTGACGCCGCCGGAATACGTCGGCAACATCATGGAGCTTTGCCAACAGCGCCGCGGCGAATACCGCGACATGACCTACCTCGACGAGGGCCGCGTGGAGCTGCACTATTTCATGCCGCTCAACGAGATCATCTACGACTTCTTTGACGCGCTGAAGTCCCGCACGCGCGGCTACGGCTCGCTGGACTACGAGATGGACGGCTACCGTCCGTCGCGCCTTGTGAAGCTCGACATCCTGCTCAACGGCGAGATCGTCGACGCGCTGTCCTTCATCCTGTTTGCGGACAACGCCTACGCCCGCGCGCGCAGGATCTGCGAGAAGCTCAAGGAGAATATCCCGCGCCAGATGTTTGAAATTCCGGTGCAGGCGGCCGTCGGCGGCAAGATCATCGCCCGCGAGACCATCAAGGCCCTGCGCAAGGACGTGCTGGCCAAGTGCTACGGCGGTGACATCACCCGCAAGAAGAAGCTGCTTGAAAAGCAGAAGGAAGGCAAGAAGCGCATGCGCACGTTCGGCACGGTGTCCGTGCCCTCCGAGGCGTTTATGGCGGTTCTGAAAATGGACGAATGAAGCACATCACCATCTATACCGACGGGGCCTGCTCCGGCAACCCCGGCCCCGGCGGCTGGGGCGCAATTTTGGAGTGGAACGGCACGGAGAAGGAGATTTCCGGCGGCGAGGCGCAGACGACGAACAACCGCATGGAGCTGACGGCCGTCATCTCCGCCCTGCGCGCGCTGAAGGAGCCGTGCGAGGTGTCGCTCTACACCGACTCGAAATACGTCTGCGACGCCGTGCAGAAGCGCTGGGTCTATGGCTGGCGCGCGCGCGGCTGGATCAAGGCCGACAAAATGCCCGCGCTGAACGTCGACCTGTGGCAGGAGCTGCTGCCCCTGCTCGAGACGCACCGCGTGAGCTGGAACTGGGTGAAGGGACACGCCGACAACGCCAAAAACAACCGCTGCGACGAGCTTGCCGTGGCGCAGAGCCGGGCACACGCCCGCGCGTAACGGAGGGAGAACGCATGTTTTACGGAATTCTGGCCGCCCTTGCGGCCATGATCGTCGGGCTGGACCAGTGGACGAAGTGGCTGACGGTGACGCACATCCCGAGCACGAACGGCTCGGCCGTCGTCAAGGCCATTCCGGGGTTTTTCCACATCACACACATCAAGAACACCGGTGCGGCGTGGTCGATGCTCGAGGGGCAGACGTGGCTGTTCGTGCTGGTGACGGCGGTGTTTTTCGTCATCCTCGGCGTGCTGATCTGGAAAAAGGTCCTGCAGAAGAGATTTGAGCTCGTGTGCCTCGCGATGATCGCGGGCGGCGCGCTCGGCAACCTCATCGACCGCGTCGTCTCCGGCGCAGTGACGGACATGATCCGGCTGGAATTCGTCAATTTCCCCGTATTCAACGTGGCCGACTGCTTCGTAACAACGGGCTGTGCGCTGCTCATCGTGTATGTTCTGTTTTTCGACCGGCCGAAAAAATCGCCGCCCGAGCAGGACGGCAAAGCGGAATAAAGCGTCTCCGGGACCCATACGGGCCCCGGAGCTTTTTTGTGATGGAGCCGCCCTTGGCTCTCCCTCTGGGAGAGCTGTCACCGAAGGTGACTGAGAGGGCCTTGCAGGCACTGCCGATAGGTTCAGGGCATCGCTAAAATGGCAAGCACCTCCGACTTGTCATTGCGAGGAGCGCAGCGACGCGGCAATCTCGCAGGACCCGGTTGGATAACAGGTCACTCCCGGCGAAAACGTAACCGGTTGCAGGAGATTCCCACGTCGCTTCGCTCCTCGGAATGACAAACTTGGGGGCATTGCACGTTCACCGGGAATGCCTCCATATTTGCAACTGCCAATGGCGCTCAACCCCCGTAAAGGGGACGCCGCATCCGTAAGGCGGCAAAGCCGCCAACGGCTGCGCAGTGAGCGCCGCT
>NZ_JBBMFF010000189.1:0-9665 GCF_040096185.1 Faecousia intestinalis
CCAATCCACAGCATCCCTTACAGTGTAGCACAGCCCTTGGATAGGGGCTATAAAAACTACTACTCTATAATACAAGGGAACCGATTATGAGAGCACCATATTAAATGCAATTTCCATAGGCGGTGATTGCGATACCGTGGCCGCCATGGCTGGCGGAATCGCCTACGCTTATTACAAGAAAATTCCGGATTCTCTCCTTACGCACTGTTTTTCTTGCATGGATAAAGATATCAAAGCGCTATATCATTTGTTTTGTGCTACTTATCCAATCAATATATAAAAAGAATCCTGCGTCGGGTCACTTCATCGGCATTTTTTCTTTCCATGCACCATCTTCTGCAAATCTATCTTCCTTGCAATCATGCTATCAAGCAGACTGACAGCAGTTTTAATTGATTCGCCTGCGATTGGGAGCCGATCTTCCGTATGCTGCAGCCTATTCCATCATCTATGACATCATGATCTCGTGTAAAGGCAAACAGAAAAGCCCGGAGGATCATAAAAATCCTCCGGGCTTCCGGCTCAATATGTAATATCCCTGATAAAAATGAAAAATCCGAACGCATCCCCGATTGGAAAAAAGTTCGGATTTTTCATATGTGGTGGACGATATAGGACTCGAACCTATGACCTTCCGCACGTCAAGCGGATGCTCTAGCCAGCTGAGCTAATCGTCCGTCAGCAAGGCATAGTATACCAGAAGGCTGCCCTTTTGTCAAGCACTTTTTTCTTTTTTTCGAAAAAAAGACGCGGACCGCAAGGATACGACATGGGCCTTGCGTATCGGCGGGAATTATGCTAGAATATATAGAATCAAGTGCCTTGGGCACAACTCTGTTTTCTGAGAAAGAGGCGTGATCTTATGACAGAACAGACTACGGAAAGAACTGCGCCGCGCAAGCGTATGCTCTCCGGCATCAAGCCGTCGGGCGACCTGACGCTCGGCTCTTACCTCGGCGCGATCCGGAACTGGCGCGACCGTGCAGAGGAATTCGATTGCTATTACTTTATGGCGGACCTTCACGCCATTACCGTCCGGCAGAACCCGGCCGACCTGCGCCGCCGCACGATGGAGCAGTTGGCGCAGTATATCGCCTGCGGTCTGGACCCGGAGAAGAACGTGCTGTTCATCCAGAGCCATGTGCATCAGCACGCGGAGCTCGGCTGGGTGCTCAACTGCTATTCCATGTTCGGCGAGCTGAGCCGCATGACGCAGTTCAAGGATAAAAGCGCGAAAAATGCCGACAATATCAACGGCGGCCTGTTTACCTATCCCGCGCTGATGGCGGCGGATATCCTGCTGTATCAGGCGGATCTTGTTCCGGTGGGCGAGGATCAGAAGCAGCACGTCGAGCTGACGCGCAACATCGCCAAGCGGTTCAACGGCATCTACGGCGATGTGTTCAAGCTGCCGGAGCCGTATATCCCCAAGGTCGGCGCGCGCATCATGAGCCTTGCCAACCCCGAGGCCAAAATGTCGAAGTCCGAGAACGACGATCCCGGCCGCGTCTGCCTGATGGATAAGCCGGAGGATATCATGCGCCTGTTCAAGCGCGCCATCACGGACTGCGAGTCCGAGGTGCGCTATGACCCCGAGCACAAGAAGGGCGTTTCGAACCTGATGACCATCTACTCCGCTGCGACCGGGCGGACGTTCGCCGAGATCGAGACAGAATTTGCAGGGCGCGGCTACGGCGACTTCAAGAAGACGGTCGGCGAGGCCGTCGTGGAGCTGCTGCGGCCCATCCGCGAGGAGAGCCAGCGCCTGCTGGCCGACAAGGCCTATCTGCAGAGCGTCTGCGAGAGCGGCGCGCAGAAGGCGGCCTATGTTGCGGAAAAAACGCTGCGCAAGGTTTATAAAAAGGTCGGCTTCGTGGCGCGCTGACCGGGGAGCAGAACATGATTATGGATCCGAATTTCATTGTCAAGGTCCTGCTGTCGCTCATTGTGGCGGCGGCGCTGGCCTTTGCGGTCACGCCGCTCGTCAAGCGGCTGGCGCAGCGCGTCGGCGCGATGGATGTGCCGAAGGACGAGCGCCGCATGCACAAGATCCCCATCCCGCGCATGGGCGGCCTCGCCATCTTCTTCGCGTTCCTTATCGCGGTGCTGTGCTTTGCCGGGATCGACCGTGAGCTGCGCGGCATCTTGCTCGGTGCGACGATCATCGTCGTGCTCGGCATTCTGGACGATATCCTGACGCTCAATGCCCTGCCGAAATTTGCCGTGCAGATCGTTGCGGCCGTTATCGCCGTTCTGCACGGCTGCCGGATCGAGCATTTTATGGGCTTCCGTCTGGCAACGTGGCTTTCCTATCCCGTCAGCGTGATCTGGATCGTGGCCATCACGAACGCCGTGAACTTCATCGACGGTCTCGACGGCCTTGCTGCCGGTGTGTCTGCGATCTCGGCCGGCTCCATGCTCGTCGTAGCGCTGCTCGTGCCGGATTACAACTCCGCCATCCTGCTAGCGGCCATTGTTGGCGCGTGCGCGGGCTTCATCCCGTATAATTTCAACCCGGCAAAGATCTTCATGGGCGACACCGGCTCGACATTCCTCGGCTTTATGCTCTCGTCCATCTCCATCTACGGCCTGTTCAAGATGTATGCGATCATCTCGTTTGCCGTGCCGTTCCTTGTGCTTGGCCTGCCGATCTTCGATATCTGCTTCGCGGTCATCCGCCGCGTCTCCAAGGGCCAGAGCCCGATGCATGCCGACCGCGGCCATGTGCACCATCGCCTGATCGACATGGGCTTCAGCCAAAAGCAGGCCGTCGCCATCGCCTATATGCTCTCGGCCATTCTCGGCATGGCGGCCGTCGTGCTGACGAATGACGGCGAGATGAAGGCCCTGATCTTCATCGGCGCCGTGATCGTGGTGGGCGCGATCGGTGTGCTGGTCATTTTCCACCGTCACCCGGATAAGACGGAAGAAAATGCGAAAAAGCCGGAGGAGGAACCGCATGAAGAAAATTAAGGTGATGTCCGTCTTCGGCACGCGGCCGGAGGCGATCAAAATGGCCCCGCTGGTGCAGACGCTGGCGCAGCGGCCGGAATTTGAGAGCATCTGCTGTCTTACGGGCCAGCACCGCGAGATGCTGGACTCCGTTATGCAGATCTTCCGCCTGACGGCGCAGTATGACCTGAACATCATGCAGAAGCAGCAGACGCTGTCGTCCATCACAACGCGCGCCCTGCTCGGCATGGAGCAGGCCCTGCAGGAGGCACAGCCGGACCTTGTCCTGGTGCACGGCGACACGTCCACGACGTTTGCCGGGGCGCTGGCGGCCTTCTATCAGAAGGTCCCGGTCGGCCATGTCGAGGCGGGCCTGCGGACCTATGACAGGTATTCCCCCTTCCCCGAGGAGATGAACCGCACGCTCGTCAGCGATATTGCGGCGCTGCACTTCGCGCCAACGTCGGCCAATGTGGATAATCTGCGCCGTGAGTCCGTGCAGGGCGAGATCTTCCGCACGGGCAACACCGTCATCGACGCCATGCGCACGACGGTGCGCCCGGATTACCGTTTTGCTACGGCGGAGCTCAACGAGTTGGATTTCAAGAGCCGCCGCGTTATCGTTCTGACATGCCACCGCCGCGAGAACTATGGCCAGCCCATGCATGACATCCTGCGGGCCGTGCGAGACGTTGCGGAGCGGTATGAGGACGTCGAGATCGTCTATCCCGTCCACCTCAGCCCGGCCGTGCGCGCCTGCGCGCAGGAGGAGCTGGGCGGTGTACCGCATGTGCACCTCATCGACCCGGTCGACGTGGAGGAGATGCATAATCTCATGGCGCGCTGCTGCTTCGTTATGACGGACTCCGGCGGCCTGCAGGAGGAAGCGCCTGCCCTCGGCAAACCGGTGCTGGTGCTCCGCCGCGAGACGGAGCGGCCCGAGGCCGTTGCGGCCGGAACGGTCCGCCTGGCGGGTGTTGCGCACGACGATGTGCTCCGTGAGGTCTGCACGCTGCTCGACGATCCTGCTGCCTACCATCGCATGGCGCATGCCGTGAACCCCTATGGTGACGGCCACGCCTGCGAGCGCATTGCCGACGCGATCGCCTGGCACTTCGGCCTGCGCGCCGAGCGCCCGGCGGATTTCGACCCTGCTGGCTGACACAATAATAATATATCGGGCAGCGCTGCTGCCTGAAGAACGAAAAAAACGCGCCGCATCCCGGCTTTGGGATGCGGCGCAGGTTGTTTATGGGGGCTCAGCGCTCCTCGCGGAAGTAGGGGACGCCCAGCGCGGCGGGCGGCTGCTTTTCGCGGTTGTTGCGCAGACTGCTGAAGATGAGCACGAGCACTGTGACGATGTACGGCAGGATCTTGTAGATCTGCGAGGGGATGAACGGGATGCTCAGGCGCAGGTACAGGTTCTGCAGGCAGCCGAACAGGATGCTGCCCCAGATGGCTGCGGACGGCTTCCAAAGGCAGAAGATGACGAGCGCGACGGCCAGCCAGCCGACGCCGGACAGGCCTTCGTGGTTCCACACGCAGCCTGCGATGCCGGTGATGTAGGCAACGCCGCCGATGGCGGAGATGCCGCCGCCCAGCACGGTGGCCAGGTATTTGTAGCGGGTGACGTTGATACCGGCAGCGTCCGCCGTTGCGGGGGATTCGCCGACGGCGCGCAGGTACAGGCCCTTGCGGGTCTTGTTCAGGAACCACGCGAGGAAGACGGCGAGCGCAAGGGCAAAATACGTCAGGATGTTGTGCTGGAACAGCAGCGGGCCGAGCACGGGAATGTTGCGCAGGAAGGCGGGGAAGGGGGAGTTTACAAAGATCGCCTTGAGATTGTTGCTCAGGGAGACGTAGGAGCCCTCCTGCACGCGCATGTATTCGCCGAGGAACTGACCTGCGCCGGTGCCGAAGATCGTCAGGGCAAGGCCGGTGACGTTCTGGTTGGCACGCAGGGTGATGGTGATGAAGCTGAACAGCAGCGAGGCCAGCGCGCCCGCCAGGAAGGCGAAGAACACGGCCAGCAGCAGCGCCACGAACGGCGAGGCATTCGCGCCTGCGAGCTTTTCATAGTAGAACGCGCCGCCGAGGCCGGCCGCGCCGCCCATGAACAGGATGCCCTCGACGCCGAGGTTCATATTGCCGGATTTTTCGGTCAGGATCTCACCGAGCGTGCCGTAGAGCAGCGGCGTGCCGTTGACGACCGAGAAAACGAACAGCGTGGAAAGAAATGTCAGAACAGCGCCCATACCTCAGTCCTCCTTTTCCCGACGGATGGAAATCTTGTAGTTGATGAAGAACTCGCAGCCCAGCATGCACAGCAGAATGAAGCCGGTCAGGATGTCCGCGATGGTCGAGGGCACCTGCATGCGGGTGTTGAGCGTCTGGGAGCCCTTCGTCAGCACGGCGAGCATCGAGGCGATGATGATCATCGCGAACGGATTGAGCTGAGCCAGCCATGCCACGGAGATGGCGGTGAAGCCGACGCCGCCTGCCACGCCGTCATAAAGCGTGTGGTTTGCACCGGAGACAATGATGAAGCCGACAAGGCCGGAGATGGAGCCGGACAGGAACATCGTGCGCATCATGATGCGGCCGACGTTCATACCGGCATAGCGCGCGGTGTTGCTGGAGTCGCCGATGACGGCGATCTCGTAGCCGTGCTTTGTGTAGCGCATGTAGATGAACATCAGGACCGTCAGCACGAGTACAATGATCCAGCCGCAGTGCACGCCGAGCACGGACGGCAGCTTGGCGTTGCCCGCGAACTGCGCGATCATCTGGCTGCCGGAGGGAGGGGCCTCCCACGGGCCGCCCTGCAGCCACTTGACGACACCGATGATGATGTAGTTCATCATCAGGGTGAACAGCGTTTCGTTCGTGTTCCACTTCGCCTTGAAGAAGGCGGGGATGAGGGCCCACAGGCCGCCGCACAGGATCGCGGCTACGGCCATGATGAGCAGCAGCGGAAGCTGCGGCATCGTCTTGCCGAACTTCAGCGCAAAGAACGTCGCGCCGATGGCGCCTGCGGTGATCTGGCCCTCTGCGCCGATGTTCCAGAAGTGCATCTTGAAGCACGGGGCGATGGCCAGCGCGCAGCCGAGCAGGGGAATGGCGATCTTGATGGTCTGGCGGACGAACGTCTTCGACCCGAGCGAGCCGTCGATGATCGTGCCATAGGCCTTCAGCGGGGAATAGCCGAGGGCGAGCAGCAGCAGGCCGCCGACGATCAGGGCGAACACGATGGACGCGACGCGGATGGACCACGCCGCAGCGGGATGTATCCCGTCGATCCGGCGGGAGAGCTGGAGCTTGCGTGCGGATTTTTCGTTCATGTTGATTCCCTCCCGTCAGACCTTGGTCATAAGAAGACCGATCTCTTCCTTCGTTGCGGTGCGGGCATCCACGATGCCGCTGACCTTGCCGCCGCACAGGACCAGAATGCGGTCGCACAGCTCCAGCAGCACGTCGAGGTCCTCACCGACGAACACGACGGCCGAGCCCTTCATCTTCTGCTGCGTCAGAAGATTATAAATGGTGTAGGACGTATTGATATCCAGACCGCGCACGGCGTAGGCCGTCAGCAGGACGGAGGGAGACATCGCGATCTCGCGGCCGACGAGCACCTTCTGCACGTTGCCGCCGGAGAGACGGCGCACCGGCGTCGAGATGCTGGGCGTGACGACCTCCAGCTCCTCCATGACCTCCATGGCGAGCTTGTTCGGGTCGCGGCGGTTGACAAAGGCGCCCTTGCCCTTGCGCCAGCTGCGCAGCATCATGTTGCTGCCCATGCCCATGCTGCCGACCAGACCCATGCCGAGGCGATCCTCCGGCACGAAGGCCATGGCGACGCCTGCCTTGCGGATCTGATTCGGGGTCTTGCCGATGAGCTGCTGGGCGGGCTTGCCCTCCGGCAGGAACGTGACCGTGCCGTGCTCCACGGGGTACAGGCCTGTGATGCACTCGAGCAGCTCGCGCTGGCCGCTGCCTGCAATGCCCGCGATGCCGAGGATCTCGCCGCTCATGGCGGTGAATGTGACGTCATCAAGACGCTTGACACCGAGATTGTCAACGCAGGTCAGACCTTCGATCTTCAGCCGCGGCTTCGGGTCGACGGGGTCCGGGCGGTCGATGTTCAGGCTGACGGCGCGGCCGACCATCATGTCGGTCAGGGACTGGGCCGTGGCCTCGCTCGTCTTGACGGTGCCGATGTACTTGCCCTTGCGCAGCACGGCGACCTCGTCCGAAACGGACAGCACCTCGTGCAGCTTGTGGGTGATGAGGACGATGGCCTTGCCGTCGGCGCGCATGTTGCGCACGACCTGGAACAGGCGGTCTGTCTCCTGCGGGGTCAGAACGGCGGTCGGTTCGTCAAGGATCAGGATCTCAGCCCCGCGGAACAGCACCTTGACGATCTCGACGGTCTGCTTCTGCGAGACGGAAAGATCGTAGATCTTTGCCATCGGATCGAGGTCGAAACCGTATTTTTTGCAGATGTCGTCAATCTTCTGCGCTGCGGCGCGAATGTTGAGTTTGCCCTTTTCGTTCAGACCGAGAATGATATTCTCCGTGACCGTCAGGACATCGACCAGCTTGAAATGCTGATGGATCATGCCGATGCCGTTGGCAAAGGCATCCTTGGGGGAGCGGATCTGGATTTCCACGCCGTTTTTCAGAATGTGCCCCTGCTCCGGCATATAGATACCGGACAGCACGTTCATCAGCGTGGTCTTGCCGCTCCCGTTTTCTCCGAGGAGGCACAGGACCTTGCCGCCCTCGATGGTCAGGTTCACGCTGTCGTTGGCAATGACCTTGCCAAAGCGCTTTGTGACGTTGACCAGTTCAATTTTGCAGTTCGACTCCAAAGCGGTCATCCTTTCTTGCATGGATTTGCTGGGGAATTTGCATAACTTTCAAAGTTAGTTTAGCACAGGCTACGTCAAAAGTAAACAAAAATTTTGCTTTCCTAACAATTTTTTTGAAAACCCGTCACTGAAACGACAGAAGCCGGGTCTCCCCGGCTTCTGCGCGATGCGATATGCTGTTTCGGATCAGTTTTCGGAGGTGATGCCCTCGATGATCCAGTAGAAGTACGGAGCGGAGGTCTGGCCGCCCTCGATATCGGATTCCTTGAACCAGTCGTCGGCGGGCATTTCCTTCGTGTCGGGAGCGTCGGCGCCGTAAGCGGTGCCCTCGCCCTTCCACGGGCCCTGGAAGACATGGATGCTGCCGTCAGCCAGACCGGCCTCGACTTCCGCGATCTTCTCGGCGGTGCCTTCGGCGGCGATGGCTTCATTCAGCTCAGTGACGACAACGGCGCCGTCCTTCATGCCGGCGGTCCAGTCCTTCGCGATGGTCTCACCGTTCACGAGGCAGTCAAACACATACTCGAAGTAGACGGACCAGTCGATGCGGCTGGAGATGAGGGAAGCCTCGGGAGCGATGCCGGTCATGTCGTTGTTGTAGCCGACGTGGAACACGCCGTTCTGCTGCGCGACCGTGGCCGGGGTGGTGTTATCGGAGTGCTGGGAGATGAGCACGCAGCCTTCGTCGCACAGAGCCTGCGCGGCGTTGCCCTCAGCCGTAGCGTCGGACCAGGAGGAGACGTACTTGACCGTCATCGTGACCTCAGGAACGATGGAGCGGGCGCCCAGATAGAAAGCGGTGAAGCCGGAGATGACCTCGGCGAACGGGTACGCGCCGACATAGCCGATCTTGGCCTGGTCAGCGGTGATCTTGCCGGAGTCGATGAGCTCCTTGATCTTCATACCGGCGACGACACCGGCGACATAACGGCCTTCATAGATGTTGGCGAAGGCGTTGTGGCAGTTGTCGAGACCGGCGAACTGGGAGTTCAGGTTGGTGCAGCCGATGAACTGCACATTGGGGTAATCGGGAGCAGCCTTGAGCATGTACGGCTCGTGGCCATAGGAGTTGCAGATGACGACATCGCAGCCGGCCTCGGCCAGCTCGACGCAGGCGTCGGTGCAGCCGTCGTCTTCGCCGATGTTCGTGATGATGTTCCAGTCAAGGGTAACGCCCTTGGCGGCCATCTTCTCCGTGACGGAGTCCTTCGCGCGATAGAAGTTGTAGGTGTAGCCCTGATCGTTCTCGTCGCCGATGCAGATCATGCCGACCTTCAGGGTCTTGCCTTCGGTGTTGTTGCCGTTTTCTTCGGACGGCTTCGTCTCGTCGTTGCCGCCTTCCGTCGTGGCGTTGTTCGCGGTGTCCTTCGTTTCCTCATTGTTCCCGCTGTCCGTACCGCAGGCGGCGAACATGCCGATCGCGAGCACGAGAACGAGAAGCAGCGCAAGTACCTTCTTCAATCCTTTTTCCTCCTTGATATTGTTGGGTCACCCCAATGTGCATTCGCCGCGGTTCGTCCATGACGAATGTTTAAATCTATCATACAAGATTTTTTTGCAAGACACAATAGGCATTTTGCAAAATCTTGAAAAAATTTCCTGTGGAAGCTTCGGAGGAAATTCCACGAAACAGGTCGAAAACAGGGGAGAAAAAGAAAATCGGAAAAATCTGAAAAAAGCGCTTGACAAAAGGAGGTATGCATGGTATTATATCGGAGCTGTCTGCGAGAGACACAAACGCGAAAGCGAATGAGCCACGAGCGGCCGGCGGTGTACCTTGTAAATTAAACAACGAGAAACATGAACAAACACCTTGGACAATTTGATTAAAAAACAAGTTGT
>NZ_JBBMFF010000190.1:0-1109 GCF_040096185.1 Faecousia intestinalis
GCGGTCATCTGCATGGCGGAGCGTTCCGTCACCGCTTTGCCGGAGGTCGTGCCGCCGAAGAAAAAGGCGTAGTTGCTGCCAGCTGTGCGGTTTTGAGGCTTGTCCCTGGATTTGAACAGCCCTGAAAATAGTGACATAAATCCTCCTTTTGTCCTGTTTATTGGACATTGAATATGATATAATTCTTTCAGAAAGCAGATGAAAGGGTGCCTACTTATGGAATCTTCTCGTTACATAGACGAAGTCAATTGCTATCACAGTGCAGGATTTTCCTTTGACTACCAAATCAATTGGATAGTTCCGGCAATTACAGGCTCAGAGAATGCCAATGGTTATATTGTCCAGCACTTTACGCGCTTGTCGCAACCCAAAAACTCAATAGTGGATGATATTGAGTATTTTGAAGCGTGGCGCATCAAAAATGGAGTATGCCTTGACCGAGGGAAATGCGATGACGAATTCAGCGTCGGAATGAATCTGGGCTTTTGCGCATTACAAAAAGCTCTTCATACAAAGGGAAGTTTTGAGATTTCGGCTGCGGTTTATTGGATACCCGAATTTAGCCCACTCTGCAAAATTGTTGATAAGTGGTCCGATACAGCAGTAACCCAAACCGCTGGCTTAAAAGGAAGTTACGATTTTAGAGAGTTGTCCGAAGAATATCTGGTATTCCATCGGCCGTTATTTACCCATTCTTGGTCTTTAATTACAGAAGATGAAATTAAAAGCAAAGTGCAGAAAGCAATTTTTGCATATTGCCCTAACAATACGCCAAGGGATGAAGAACTAATGAATGAGAACTTGGAATATATCTTTAAAGGGCAAAGTGGGGAACTTCAGAAAATCAAAAGGCGTATTGCCAATGTCTGGCATCAGCAGTGGAATTAAATGAACAAAATCCCTCGGTTATCATAAACAGATTCGGCGGTGTCGTTGCCGCAGCGGATGGCTCTATCCAGTGCCATGATTGTTGCTACGGCACCGTCGATTTTCTCTGTAGACTTCTCCTTGTCCGGCTTGATGTTCCCGGCTGGGTCGGTGCGGATGAAGATGTTGTCCATCATCCAGCGGAGGACGGGGTGTCCGCCGTGGGCAATTTTCTGCTCCAG
>NZ_JBBMFF010000191.1:0-21675 GCF_040096185.1 Faecousia intestinalis
TTCCTGCAATTTCCAAACCTCAATTTGGAACAAAATCCCTCGCTGACCGCTCTTGCAATTGAATCAGAGGTTCCCTAGGGTATTTCAGCTTGTCGAAAAATGTCCTTCCGGCTCTTTTTTTCTGCAGGCTGCAATCTGTTTTCTCATTTCTGTGCTTCATACATTATTAAAGCGTAATTCCAGCCGTGTGTCAACCTGCAAACGGCCGCAAATGCGCAAAAAACCGCTGCAAAATGGAACACATTTTGCAGCGGCTTGTTGAATTTTGGATCAGAGGGCGCGAAAGATCAGTAGGAGCAGGAAGCCCATCAGCAGCAGAATGCCCAGACAGAGCGGAACAAACGTAAACAGAGCGCTGAAGATCATCGTGGAGACATCGTGCTTTTCCAGCGGGATGCCCTCCTCCGGCGCTTCCTCGGACTCACCGCTGCGCTCCTTCTGGAAGGCGCGGGCCCGGGCGAGCTTTTTGCGGAACATCACGCCGCCCATCAGACTGCGGCGCTCCGGCAGCTCCGGAAACTTCAGTGTTCTTCCCTGCGGCTCGTTCTGCTGGGCGGCCTCAGGCTGCTCGGCATCCTGACGCTCCCCACTGCCCGTCTTGCGCTCACTCATTGGTGTGCAGCTTGTGGTGGCAGGCTACAAAGTGGTTCGGCGTGACCTCCTCCCAGTCAGGGACGACGTGGGTGCAGATCTCGGTGCAGTACTTGCAGCGCGTGTGGAACTTGCAGCCCTTCGGCGGGTTGACCGGGCTGGGGATATCACCCTCGAGCACCGCCAGGTCACGCTTTTCCTCCGTCGTCGGGATGGATTCGAGCAGAGCCTCGGTATACGGATGCATCGGGTGGTCGAAGATCTCCTGTGAGTCGGCAAGCTCGACGAGATTGCCCAGATACATAACGCCGATGCGGTCGGAGATATACTTAACGACCGACAGATCGTGCGTGATGAACAGGTAGGTCAGGTGCTGCTGCTCCTTCAGGTCCTGCAGCAGGTTGATGATCTGCGACTGGATGGAAACGTCCAGAGCCGAAACGGCTTCGTCGCAGACGACAAACTTCGGATGAACGGCAAGGCTGCGGGCAATGCCGATTCTCTGGCGCTGACCGCCGGAGAACTGATGCGGATAGCGATGCAGGAAGTAGGGAGCCAGGCCGCAGTCCTCCATGGTCTGCAGGATCTCCTCATGCATACGCTCGTTGGCCTTCTTGCAGTACTTGTGCGCCAGCAGGCCCTCGCCGATGATGTTAGCGACAGTCATACGGGGATTCAGGGAGGAATACGGATCCTGGAAGATATACTGCATCTGGCAGCGCAGGGTACGGACCTCCGGATAGGTCAGGCGCGCAAGGTCGATGCCGTTATCGAGCAGGGCCTCATGCTTCTGGAACTCGGGATCGGCGGCGTACTTCGCGCGCATGGCGTCGATGCGGGCGTCGACCTTTGCAATCTCGGCGCGGGCGGCCTCGACGAGCTTGTCATGCGCGGCGACCTTCTCAGCCAGCTTGTCAAGCTTGCCCTTGCGGCTGTCATAGCCTCTCTCGCCCGCTTTGAGCTTCGAGAGCTTGAAGGCCTCCTCGTCATAGTTGAGCTTGACGGGGGCGCGCTTCTCGATGGCCTTGTGCAGGTCACAGCAGCGGTCATGGCGCTCGGAGAAGATCTTCATGACCGGGCCGAGGTCCTTGGCGGTGATAAAGCCGCCGATGACATTCACGATGTTCAGATAGGCATCATTTGCAGCCTTCTTCGCAGCCGTGAGATCGTTGTGCATGTGCAGGCGCTTCTGCTCATCGGCAGCATCATAGACCTTCTGCATCTCGTCGCGCTTCTTTTCGAGCGCGGCCATCTCATGCAGGCCGTGGGGCAGATGGCGGATAGTCTTTTCGATATACTCGGGGGCCAGCTCATCACGGGACGCGCCATAGTACATCGTCTTGCCGTCGGTCTGACGGTAGAGCTGCAGCAGCGTGCGTCCGAACGTGGACTTGCCGCAGCCGGACTCGCCGACGAGGCCGACCGTTTCGCCTTCGTAGATATTCAGGCTGATGCCGTCGTTCGCCTTGACGTACAAGCCCTTCTTTTTGCCGACCGGGAAATACTGCCGCAGGTCCGTGATCTTGAGAAGAACATTATTTCTTTCCATGCCGGTCCTCCTTCCGCGGGTAGAAGCAGCGAACCTGCTGCGTCTCGCTGACGTGAATCATCTCGGGCTCCTCATTGAGGCAGCGCTCCGTGGCGTATTTGCAGCGCGGGGCGAACTTGCAGCCCTTCGGGAGCTTGAGGGGGTGCGGCACTGCGCCGGGGATGGCGTCCAGACGCGTATGCGTCGGGGTGCTCAGGCGCGGAATGGAGTTCATCAGGCCCTCGGTGTAGGGATGAGAGAACTCAGCGCCCATGAAGATTGTACCGGCGGGCGCCATCTCCACGACCTGACCGCAGTACATAACGGCCACGTCGTCCGCGATCTGGCGGATAACACCGAGGTCATGGGTGATGAAGATGATCGAGGTGCCGTGCTCTTCCTTCAGATCGTTCATGAGCTTCAGGATCTGCGCCTGGATCGTAACGTCCAGAGCCGTGGTGGGCTCGTCCGCGATGAGCAGCTTCGGCTTGCAGGCCAGCGCCATGGCGATCATGACACGCTGACGCATACCGCCGGACAGCTGATGCGGATACTGCTTGGCGACGATGTGCGGATTCGCGATCTTGACATCGGCCAGCATTTCAATGACCTTTGCGGCAGCCTGCTTCTTCGTCATGCCCTGATGGATAATGAACGGCTCGCTGACCTGACGGGACACGGTGAAGACCGGGTTCAGGCTGGTCATCGGCTCCTGGAAGATGACGGAGATATCATTGCCGCGGACGGAATACATTTCCTTCTCGGTGAGCTTCGTGAGGTCACGGCCCTCGAAGAGAATCTCGCCGCTGTCGATATAGCCGTTGCCGTCGAGCAGCTGCAGGATGCTCATGGCGGAGACGCTCTTGCCGGAACCGGACTCGCCGACGACGCCGAGCGTGCGTCCTGCCTCAACGGAATAGGAAACGCCGTTGACCGCCTTGACAATACCCTTCTTCGTGCGGAAGAAAGTATGCAAATCTTTTAATTCAAGTAATGCCATATCTCTTCCCTCCCTTATTTATCGCGGTCAGACTTCGGATCCATGACGTCACGGAGCGTATCGCCGACGATGTTGATGCAGATACAGGTGATCGCAAGGAAGATCGCCGGGAACAGCCAGCGCCACCAGAAGTTCTTGATGACGGTGGAGTTGTTTGCGCCGTTGAGCATATTGCCCCATGTCGGACGCGGGTAGGTGACGCCGAAGCCGAGGTAGCTCAGCGTGGACTCCGTCAGCATGCAGGTCGCAAAGTCGAGCGTCAGCGTGACGAAGATGACCGAGACAATGTTCGGCAGGATATGACGGAATGCGATGCGGGACTCGCGCAGGCCCATGGCCTTGGCAGCCGTGACATACTCCTGCTCGCGGGCGAGGAGGATCTGACCGCGGACGAGGCGGGCCAGGCCGGTCCAGCTCAGCAGGCCAAGAATGACCATGAGGATGAAGATCTTTTCATTCTCGCTGATGTCCATCTGCGCCATGAGTGCGGACAGGATCATGGCGAACGGCAGGAACGGAATGGCGCCGAAAATCTCGGTGAAGCGCATCAGGAACATATCGACCTTGCCGCCGAAGTAGCCGGAGATACAGCCGATGATGATGCCGATGATCGTGGAGATGATAACGGCGATCGCACCGATGGTCATCGTCATCTTACCGCCCTGAATGATACGCAGTGCAACGTTCGCGCCGTAGTTATCCGTGCCGAAGAGGTAGCCCTTCAGGCCCCACTTGCCCATGAGCTCGTGGTTGGAATCGACTGCGTAGCTCTGGAACGCGCCGCCGAAGATGTCGGACGCGCCCTGTGCGTCGTCGGGGACCTTGCACTGGCCGAGGGTGTTGCTGCCCCAGGAGAACACACGGCCCTCGCTCGTCAGCGCGGTGTAGTGGTAGGTGCCGGAGACAATCTTAACGATCTCCTCGCCCTCATGCAGCTTGGGCATCGCCTTGCTGCTCGTATCGAAGTCACCGACGAAGCCGACGGTGCCGTCATCGAGCAGGGCGCAGACCGTCTTGCTCGTGGCATAGATGCTCGTGATCTTGCGGCCGTTCAGGAACTCGCGCAGGGGAACCGTGGCGGAGCCCATGTTGTCGCGCATCTGATCATACAAGCCGCGCTTGCCGGTGTAGACGGAGTTGCCGTCCGTCACCGCGACGACATAGTTCAGCGTGAAGTCGATATCCGTGAGCTTGCCGTCCAGCGTGGCTACGGTATCGAAGTTCTGATAGGTGTTCTTGTTGCCCCACATATACAGGGTGCCGTCGTTCATCAGGATGGCCGTGGCCTGATAGCCGCAGGTAATCTTCTTGATGTTGGAGGCATCGATGGTGCCGTTGAGGAGCTCGTCCGGCTCGGGAGCGATGTTGGGGTTCACCGCCGGGTCAAAGTAGCCGTACTGGCCGAGCTTGTTTGCGCCCCAGGCGTAGACCTTGCCGTTCTCGCCGACAGCAACGATGTGATCGATACCGGCAGCGACCCAGGCAATCTTCTCATTCTGAACCTCTTCCGGGATATCGGCGACGTCAATGCCCGTCGTGCCGAGGCCCGTTGCGCCCCAGACATAGACCTTGCCCGCGTTGGAAAGGCCGACGGAGAAGCTGCCGTAGCTGTCGATCATCTTGATGTCGTTCTTCAGCTCGCTCGGGACGGAGAGCATGGACATCGTGGGCGGCAGGTTGGCCTGCGTGACTTCGGTATAGGTGTCAGTGTAGGTCGTCATGAACAGCGGGCCGATGAAGACCAGCAGGAACATGGCGATGACCACGCAGAGGGCGCCGACGGCGAGCTTGCGCTCCATAAAGCCGCGGACGATCTGCTTGACCGGGCTGACAATCTCTTCGACGTCGTTTTTGGCTGCGCGCTTGGCCTCGATATCATCGGCCAGGCCCTTGCTGCCGCCAAAGAAGAGGCGGCCGAGCCAGCTGCGCTTCGCGGAGGAATTCTTCTTGCTCATGCTCTTACCCCCTTACTTGTTGACTCTGACGCGCGGGTCGACCAGGCCATAGACAATGTCAATGACAAGGTTGCCGAGCAGCGCGACGACGACATAGAACAACTGCATCAGGATCGTAACATCGTAGTCCGAGGTACGCAGGGACGAGATCATGAGCTTGCCCATGCCGTTGAGGCCGAACATGTCTTCAAAGATCAGGGAGCCCGCAAAGATGCTGGTGAACCAGCCGACGATCATCGTGACGATGGGGATCAGGGCGTTGCGCCATGCGTGAGAATAGATAACGGTCTTTTCCTTGACGCCCTTGGCGCGCGCGGTACGGATGCAGTCCATGGACAGAGCATCGATCATGGAGGCACGGACGTAGCGCGTCATGCTGCCCAGAGAGCAGAACGTCATGGTGATGAGCGGGAGGGCCAGATAGTACATGCGGTCGGTGAACCACTTGAAGCCCTCGTAGCTGCTGCCCGGTGTCTTCATGCCGCTGGCCGGGAACCAGCCGAGCAGAGCGCAGAAGACCCAGATAAACAGAATACAGATAATGAAGCTCGGCAAGCTGTAGCCGATGATGGTAAAGACCTGTGTGAAGCGGTCGAATTTGCTGTTTTTGCGCACGGCGCAGGCGATACCAAGCGGAATGGTGATGGCCAGCGCCAGAATCGTGGCGAAGATGTTGATGAAGATCGTGTTCTTCATCGGAGCGGCGACAACGTTAACTACATCTTTTTTGTACTGATAGGAATAGCCGAAGTTGCCCTGCAGGAGGCCATTGAGCTTGCCTTCCTTGCCAGTGTAGGGGTTATCCGCATAGGGATACAGGCCGACCCAGCGCAGATAGCGGAGGATCATGTTGTTGGTTTCGGTGCCGTAGCTGATCTGATACATTTCGTACCGTTCCTCGAACCACTTGGCCTGTGCCTCGGCGGACATACCGGCGAGCTGCTGCTTCATGGCGACCTGGTCAGCCTTGGCATCGGTAAAGGCGCGGTTGCTCGGGGTCAGGTTGTAGATCATGAAAATCACGATCGACAGGATAAACAGGACCAGGAACATGTAGCCGATTCGCTTGAGAACGTATTTGAACATAAGGTACTCTCCAGTCTGTCGCCCGCACGACAGTAGATTTGGCAGCGCGGGGGAAGAATCGCCCCCGTTGCCATGACGGGGCAATCTGTTTCTGCGCGGGTCAGGATCAGGCTGCGGCGGGACCGCAAGCCGCGGGGATAGGGTGTATCTGAAAAGCCGCTTCTGCACAAGAGCGGATCCGGGAAGAATGCGGCACTCTACCGGGCTGAACCACAGGGCGGGCTTTCAGATACACCCTATGGATAAACATGCGCGCCAGAGGTGATAACTGTGAAAAGAAGTTATTTGACAGTGCGCCGTGATACACAGGGTTTTGAATCCACAATCACGGGACGGGGGCGAACCCCCATCCCGTGATCTCGGATACTTGATGCGTCAGTCAGGCCTGAGGGCCTGCCGCCATTAGCTCAGCCAGTAGATATCGGCCTCGTCCATCAGATAAGCAACGGAGTTGTTCTCATAGAAGGAGGGATCGATGGACCAGTTGTAAGAGTAGTCGTATGCAGCGGAGGTGAAGCCGGTTGCATAGTTGAAGCAGCTGTACATCGGGGTGCCGGAATAGAAGCCGTACACAGCCTGCTGATAGAACTCGTCGAGCATCGGATTGAAGTCGCCCGTGGTCTTCTGGATCACGATACCGGCAGCGGCGATGTTAGCGCCCTGCTCGAAGTCGGTGACCAGCAGATCGGAGAAGGGGTTATCGGTGGTGCCGTACCAGTTGAGGACCAGCGGCATGTAGTAATCGTCGCCGACCTTCGTGGTCACATAAGCGCCGTCGATGGACTTGTAGGTCTTGTCGTTCTCGTCGGCATACTCAGCCGGGATCTTCTTGTAGCGGACGCCCTCAACGTAAGGCTCGCCGTTTGCATCATAGATCCAGCCGTCAGCCTCGAGGACTGCGATGGCGGTATCGGCAGAGGTGTCGTACGCGTTCAGCAGCATGCCGTTGGCAGCAGCTTCCTTGTACATCCAGGAGCCGGCGTAGTAAGCGCCGTCAACAACGCCGCCGTAGCCGCCGGTGAAGGTCTTCGCGAAGGAAGCACGATCCAGGCAGTAGGTGATGGCCTGACGGACAGCAGTGAACTGAGCGGGGCCATAGTCGTTACGGAACTGCAGCTTGCCGTAGCCGGCGCGGCTGTAGTGGGTGTAAACGAAAGCGCCGTTGGAGTTGTCGCAGGCAGCGACAGCCTCGTCGGTCTCGGCACCGCCGGTGATGCCCATGAGGACGTCAACGCCGCCGGACTTCAGATCGTCGAGCTGGGTAGCGGAGACGCTCTTCTTGTAGATGACCTTCGCGATGGAGGGCTTTGCACCTTCGTAGTTGCCGGGGAAGTTCGGGTTCAGGGTCAGGATCGCGGACTTATCGCCCTCGTCATAGGACTCCACAACATACGGGCCGGAGCACGCATAGGTGGTGTCGGTGTTGTTGGAAGAAGCAACGATATGAGCAGCCATGTCGAAGCTGTCGCCGGTCTTGTTGTAGAAGCCGTCGGTGAAGTAGCAGCCTTCGCCGTCGTCAGCGATGTCGTAGTCGCCGCACCACAGTTCCTTGACGAACGGGGAGAAGCCGGCATAGCTGATGGCATAGTAGTAGTTCGCATACTCAGGCTTAACGGTGACGGAGAACTGGTTGTCGGCCAGCAGGCGCAGGCCGGCAAAGGTCTTGGAGACGCCGTCGCCCTCGTTGGTGCCGTCGTAAGCGTTGAATTCCTCAAAGCCGGCCATCGTCAGGCCAGCCTGGCGATCCTTGCCCTCAGCCTCGGAGGCGACGAGGGTAGAGAAGACCATGGGGAAGTACAGATAGTTCTTCGCGGTGACGGGGGTGCCGTCGCTGAAGACCAGACCGTCGTTCAGGGTGATGGTGTAGGTGAGGGTGCCATCCTCATTCTCAACCTTGTCAAGCTGCTTGACGACCGTCTTGTTGACCTCGAAGCCGCCTTCCTTGGTGGTGGCGACAGTTTCCAGGCCGTTGATGAGGTTGTCAACGTGAAGGTCAGCAGCGCTGGGGTTGGAGCCGCCGAAGGGGGAATAGCGGAACTTGCCGGACAGGTCGGTGATGTTGCCGATGATGATGTCGTTGTCGGCCTTCTCACTCGTCCAGTCGATCAGAGCCTTTGCCGGGCCCCAGTACGGGTTCGTCGGATGCTCGTCAACGCCCTTGATCTTTGCGTTGTAAACATCGTAGTACTCGTTGCTGTAGAGGGGGATCTCCGGGAGGAGATAGTTCCAACGGGTCATGTAGTACTTCCACCAGGCGGCGTAGACGTCGTCCTCGGTCTCGTACTGGGAGTTCTCGGGAACAGCGGTCTTGTAGACCATTGCCATGGACAGGAAGTCCATGCCGAGCTCATAGGTCTTGCCCTCGTACTCGACGTAAGCCAGACCGGTGGTCGGATCCTCCTGCACGTCGTCGATCGTGACCTTGTCGCCGATCTCGTCGTACAGCTCGGTGTAATCCTTGCCCCACTCCTTGCCGTTCAGGAGCTGTGCAGCGGACGGCTTGTACTCGTCAGCCGGCTGCTCCTGCGTCTCAGTGGGAGTCTCTTCGCTGCCCTGCGTGGGGGCATCGGTTTCTTCGTCTGGCTTCTTGCAGCCGGCGAACACGGTGACAACCATGACCAGAGCGAGAACCAGAGTCAGAAGCTTGAGAAGATTCTTTTTCATTGCGTTACCTCCTACAAAAATTTGTATATTATGCTGTGATATTCACAGATAATATCGAGCAGAGCACTTGTGTCCGCATGCAGCGGACAACCCTTGGATGCTTTCTGAAAAGTTTGGTAATACTATAGCACAATTCCCTTGCAGAATCAACAAAAAAGAACGAATTTTTTTCCCTTTGAAAATCTTCTGTGAATTTTTATAGCAGACTGGTGGATAATTTTTTTGATTTCATGAAATGTTCACAAGATACGCGCATTCTGACACGACCTGCCGAAAATCACGTTTTCTGTCATCCACCGCAAGCGGAACCGCGCAAAAGCATTCAGGCCTCCACCGGGGCATGCGCCTTGAGCCAGTCGCGGATACCGGAGCCGATCTCGCGGATGCAGCCGTCCTCGTACGGTATACGCAGACCGACGCTTTGGCACAAATCGGCGAACGTCTTTGTTCCCGCCTGGTCGACAAAGGCCAGATATTTCTCCCACGCTGCCTTGCGGTCCTGCAGAGAGAGCGTCCAGACCTGGAACGCGACCGTACCTGCCATACAATAATCAATATAGTACAGCGGATTGAGATAAATGTGCGGTTTCCACTGCCAGTGGGCGTAGCGGCCGTAGAAGGGCAGGCCGTCCATGCTCAGCCAGGGGCGGTACTTCTTCTCGAGCTTCTCCCACACGCCGTGGCGCTCATCCGGCGTCAGGTCCTCATTTTCATACATCAAATGCTGGAATTCATCCACCATGCAGCCATATGGGATAAAATCGAGGCTGTCTTCACAGTGGGCAAGCTCGTATTTTGCCGTTTGCGCGCCGAAGAAATATTTATGATAATCCTGCGTCAGAAATTCCATGCTCATGGAGTGGCATTCGCAGGCCTCGATGGTCGGTTCGCGCAGGTCCGGGTAGATATCGCTGTTCATTGCGCGGTAAAATGCGAAGGCGTGACCGGCCTCGTGAGTCAGCACATCGACATCTCCGGCTGTGCCGTTAAAGTTCGAGAAGATAAACGGAGCCTTGTATTTTTCAAACATCGTACAGTAGCCGCCGGGGGCCTTGCCCTCGCGGGAGAGCACGTCGAGCAGCTCGTTGTCGTAGAGGAAGTCGATGAATTCCTTCGTCTCCGGGCTGAGCTCCTCATACATTCTGCGGCCTGCGGCGAGGATCTCCTCCGCCGTGCCCTCCGGGGTTGGGTTGCCGTCCGGGAAGCGGAACTTGTCGTCGTAAATGTGCAGGCGGTCGACGCCGATGCGCTTGCGCTGGGCCTCCTTGACCTCCGCAATGACGGGGACAAGATCGTTTGCGATCTGGTCGCGGAAGGCCGCCAGCTCCTTCTGTCCATAGCAGTTGCGGCCGAGGCGGTCATAGCCGAGCTGAATGAAGTTCGGATAGCCAAGCATGCGGCCCTGCGCATTGCGGTTGTGGACGAGCTTGTCATAGATCTCGTCCAGCTCCGCGCGGTTCGCATCAAAGGCCTTGCCCTCGGCCTCGTAAGCGGCGCGGCGTACGGCGCGGTCGGCGCTGACCTTGTACTTGCCGAGCATCGGCATGGGCATGGTCTTGCCGTCAAATTCCACGGTCATGTTGGCATAGAGCTTCTGATAGCGGGACGTCAGGCGGTTTTCCTCCTGCATAAGCTCCACAAGCTCCGGCTTGAAGCTGCGGCGGCTGATCTCGAGCTTCAGGAACAGCAGGCTGCCGTAATGGGCCTCCAGCTCCGGGCGGAACTTCGAGTCCAGCATGGCCTCGTTCAGGCGCTGGAAATAGACGCTCAGCTGGGGCCAGCTCTCGTCGAAGAACGTTGACTCGGCGTCATAGAATTCATCACGCGTGTCGATGGTATGGCGGGCATTGGCAAGGCTTCCCATCGTGTTGAACTCCACGGACAGGTCCGTAACGCGGTCGTACTGCGCGATCTGCTCCTGCGCGCTTTCGGCAGCGAGGAAGGCCTCGGTGCAGGCCGTCAGGTTCGCCTTCATGGCTTCCAGGTCGGGACGGGAATAGGGCATTTCAGAAAACTTCATGGGATCGCTCCTTTCGTATCGTTTGGGGTGTCGCCGGGAGATATTTCTACTCTATAGAGATATGCGCTTCGGGATCCGACGGTTCCAGCAGGCAGAAGCCGCCGCGCATCAGGACAACCTCACCCGTGGGCGACGGCGCCGCGCTTTCGGCAAAGCGGACGCGGCCTGCAGGCAGGACCCACTCCCCGATGGAATGGTTCACGCACACGACGACGCGCTCGCCTCCAATCGAGCGGGAAAAGGCGATACGGCCGTTTCCGGCGGCCAGCACGCGCAGGCCGCCGCGCCGCAGGGCCTCGCTGCTGCCGCGCAGGGCGGTCATCATGCGGTAATAGGCCCGCAGCTCCCCGTCCTCGCGGCCCCATGGATAACAGGTGCGGCAGAACGGATCCTCAAAGCCCTCCATCCCGGCCTCGTCGCCGTAGTAGATGCACGGCATACCGGGCAGTGTAAACTGCAGGAAGGCCGCCATGCGCAGCCGCATCAGGGCGGTCTTGCGCTGCACCGGCGTCATGCGGCGGTGCGCCCGCTCGTCCTTCGTGCCGCGGAACGGCTCGCCCAGCACGGTCAGGATGCGCGGCGTGTCATGCGTGCCAAGGTGGTTCATCACGCAGGAGAGCACCTCGGGCGGATAATTCTCCGCCAGCGTCATCAGGCTTTCGCCCAGCGCCGTGCCGTCGTCCGCATCCGTCAGGAAGGCCACGATGGCGTTGCGCCACGGGTAATTCATGACGGAATCCAGCTCGCCGTCGACAAAATAGCGGCGGGAAACGCCATAGGCACGCTTGTTCGACGCGTCCTCCCAGACCTCGCCGAGCAGCAGGCTCTGCGGATCGATCTGCCGCATCCGGCGGCGCAGGCGGCGAACAAATTCATCCGGCAGCTCGTCGACGACGTCGAGCCGGAAGCCATCCGCTCCGAGGCGCAGCCAGTGGGCGATGACGGAGTCCTCATCCTCGATAATATAATGGAGATACGTCTCGTCCAGCTCCTCGACGCACGGGAGCGTGCGGATGCCCCACCAGGCCTCGTAATCGTCGGGATAACGGTGGAAGCGATACCAGCGGCGGTACGGCGAATTCGGGTCGGACGCCGCGCCGTGGCCAAACACATGCTTCGCGTCAAAATAGACGCTGTTGCTGCCCGTGTGGGAGAACACGCCGTCGAGAATGACGCGCATGCCGCGCGCATGGGCAGCGTCACACAGGGTGCGGAAGTCCTCCTCCGTGCCGAGCATGGGGTCCGGGCGGCGATAGTCGGCCGTGTCATAGCGGTGGTTCGACCACGCCATGAAAATCGGGTTCAGGTAGAGAACGCCGACGCCAAGCTCCTGCAGATACGGCAGCTTTTCGCGGATGCCCGCGAAATTTCCGCCGAAGAAATCGTTGTTGCGCACCTCGCCCTGCGCATCGGGGCGGTACTCCGGCAGCTCATCGGGGCTTTCGTGCACCCAGAACGGCTGGAGCTTATAGGTCAGGTCGCAGCTTCCGCTGCGGGCAAAGCGGTCAGGGAAGATCTGGTACATCACGGCGCCCGGTGCAAAGTCCGGCACCCGGAAATCGGCCGGAATGACGCTGAGCTGCCACTTCTCCCCTGCCTCCATATTCGTATCGCTCCCCTGACGGAACAGGCGGAAGCTGCCACCGCCGCGCTTGTCGATGCGGAACCAGTAAAAATGCAGCCCGGTCTCCTGCCGCGTGAATTCCAGACGCCAGAGCTCATAGCCGTCCTCGCCGCGCGAGGCGAAGGAAAACGGCAGCTCGGCGCACACAGCGTGCTCGCTGTCCTCCAGCATCAGGCGGACGCCGGAGGCGCCGACCTCCGTCGGGATGCGGATCTGCAGAACGCAGCACTCCCCCGTCCGGAGCGTTCCGAACGGGGTCTTGTACTGCGTCTGACGGCTGTCAAACAGGATACGCATCTCAGTCGAGATTCCAGATCTCGTCCGCGTATTCCTTGACGGCGCGGTCCGAGGAGAAGATGCCGGCCTTGGCGATGTTGATGAGGGACATGCGGGCAAAGCGCTGCTTATCCTGATAGACCGCGGCGACATCGCGCTGCGCGCGGGCGTAATCCTGGAAATCGGCCAGCGTCATATAGGGGTCAGCCGTGCCGAAGCGGTTCGTGAGCAGCGAATCGACCAGATCGTCGAAGCGCTGGCCGAGCACGCCGGACGTGAGCATATCGAGCACGGCCTGCAGCTCCGGCGTGATGAATTCCGTCGGATGGTAGCCGCGCTGCCACAGCTCCTCGACCTCATGGGCCTTCATGCCGAAGAGAAAGATGTTCTCGTCGCCGACCTGCTCGTGGATCTCGACGTTCGCGCCGTCGAGCGTGCCAATGGTCACGGCGCCGTTGATCATGAGCTTCATGTTGCCGGTGCCGGAGGCCTCCTTGCCCGCGATGGAGATCTGCTCAGAGATATCGGCGGCCGGGATGATGATCTCCGCAAGGGAGACCTTATAGTCCTCGAGGAAGACGACCTTCAGCTTGTCGTTGACGTCCGGGTCGTTATTGATGAGCTTCGACGCAGCGACGATGAGGCTGATGATCTGCTTGGCGCGGATATAGCCCGCGGAGGCCTTGGCCGCGAAGATGAACGTGCGGGGCATGAAATCGCCGTGCGGATTGGCCTTGATCTGGCGGTAGAGATACAGAACATGCAGGATGTTGAGCAGCTGGCGCTTGTACTCATGCAGGCGCTTGATCTGGATATCGAAAATGGAATCCGGGTCGACGCGCACGCCGTTCTGGTTCTCGATGAGAGCGGCGAGGCGCTCCTTGTTCTTGCGCTTGATGGCCATGAGGTCCGCAAGCACCTTTTCGTCATTCTGATACGGCAGGAGCTTTTCGAGTGCGCGGGCATCCCGCAGGAAGTCGCCGCCGATGAGCTGCTTGAGATAATCCGTCAGCAGCGGATCGGACTGGCACAGCCAACGGCGATAGGCAATGCCGTTCGTCACGTTCAGGAAGCGCTCCGGCGTGATCTGGCAGTAGTCACGGAAGATGCCGTTGCGCAGGATGTCCGTGTGCAGCTTGGAAACACCGTTGACCTTGTGGCAGGCGGCAAGGCAGAGGTTCGCCATGCGGACCTCGTTGTTCGCGATGACGGCCATATAGTTGATCTTGCCCCAGTCGTTCGGGTAGACCGCGCACAGGTGCTCGATGAGGCGGCGGTTGATCTCCTGGCAGATGGAGTAGACGCGCGGCAGCTGCTCGCGGAACAGATCGACGTTCCAGCGCTCGAGGGCCTCGCTCATAACGGTGTGGTTCGTATAGGACAGCGTGCGGCAGGTGATGTCCCACGCCTCGTCCCAGCCGAAGTCGTGCTCATCGATGAGCAGGCGCATCAGCTCCGGCACACACAGGGCCGGATGGGTGTCGTTGATGTGGATGGCGACCTTTTCCGGCAGGTTCGTGTAGGTGCGGTATTTCTTATAGTGCTTCTTCAGGATGCTCTGCAGCGAGGCGGAGACGAGCAGGTACTGCTGCTTCAGGCGCAGGCGCTTGCCCTGAATGTGGTCGTCTGCCGGATAGAGGACCTTGGAGATGGTCTCGGCCATGGCGTTGCGCTCCAGCGCGCGGACATAATCGCCGCGGGAGAACGCGGCCATATCGAAGCTCTGCGGCAGCTTGGCGCTCCACAGGACAAGGCGGTTGGCGGCATCGCTGTCATAGCCGGAGATATACATGTCATACGGCACGGCCATGACGGAGCTGTAGCCGACCTGCGCGACCTTGAAGCGGTCGTTGTCCATCCACTCGCGGACCTCGCCGCCGAACTTGACCTCCACGGCGTCGTCCTCGCGGGCCTGCAGCCACACGTCGCCCATCTCGAGCCAGTTGTCCGGGAATTCCATCTGCCAGCCGTCGACGATCTTCTGCTTGAAGATGCCGAATTCATAGCGGATGGAAAAGCCGGTCATCGGGTAGTCCATGCCGGTCGCGGCATCCATATAGCAGGAGGCCAGACGGCCAAGGCCGCCGTTTCCAAGGCCGGCGTCGGGATCGATGGCGTAGATCTCATCGATGTCGAAGCCTGCATCAGCCAGTGCCTTGCGGAACTCCGCCTCCAGCCCGAGGTTAAAGAGGTTATTGCGCAGGCTGGTGCCGACCAGGAACTCCATCGACATATAATAAACTTCCTTGCGCTCCTTTTCGGTGCAGCGGTTGCCGAAGACGCGGTTCTTCTCCGTCAGCAGCTCGCGGACGCTGATGCACAGCGCGCGATAGACCTGCTTCTGGGTGGCGTCGGCAAGCTCGCAGCCGAAGATGCGGCGCAGCGTGTCGTTGAGCAGCTCCGTGGGCTGAATGGCGCGCTCGGGACGGGCGTCATTCTCCGCAAGCTTCTGGATCTTCTGTTTGGAATTTTGCTTCTTGTTCATGGGGCCTCCTAAAGTTTTCCGTAATTCCGGAATCAGCGTTTGAAATCATGATTTATTACTGCTTGCCGTAGAGCAATTCGCTGTACAGCTGCATATATTCGTTGGCCGGGACCTGCCAGCTGAAGTCACACTCCATATCATGGCGGGCCAGCCTGTTCCAGGCGTCGCGGTCGCCGTAATACAGGCCCGCTGCGCGGTCGATGGCGCCGAGGAAATCATCGGCGTTGTAGCTCTGGAAGGTAAAGCCGCGGCCCTCACCCGTTTCGGGATTGTAGGGCGGGACGGTGTCGCGCAGGCCACCGGTCGAGGCGACGATGGGCACGGTGCCGTAGTGCATGGCGATGAGCTGGGACAGGCCGCAGGGCTCGGACTTTGACGGCATGAGATACATGTCGCAGCCCGCATAGACACGGGAGGCGAGCGCCGGGTCGAAGCACAGCCGGACGGCGATGCGGCCGGGATACTGGCGAGCCAGCGCGCTTAGGGCGTACTCATACTGCTTTTCGCCCGTGCCGACGATGACGAGCTGGATCTCGCGCTCCATCAGGCGCTGGCCGATGTAGCACAGCAGGTCGATGCCCTTGTGCCCGGCCAGGCGCGTGACCATGCCGAGGATGGGAGCGTCCGTGTCGGTGCTCAGGCCCATCTCCTCGCGCAGGGCGCGCTTGTTGACCCATTTGCCGTTCATATCGGCGGCGGAATAGTTCGCGCTCAGGGCGCAGTCCGTCTCGGGGTCAAAGACATCGGTGTCGATGCCGTTCGTAATGCCCCACAGCCACGCATTGCGCAGCACGCCGTCGAGGCGGTGGGCATAGTACGGATAGCGCAGCTCCTCGGCATAGGACTTGGAGACCGTCGTGACGATGTCCGAGAGCTCGATGGCGCCCTTCATCATGTTGATCGCGCCGTCAAACGTCAGGCTCGCGCGGTATTCATCCGGCAGGCCGAGAATATTGTCGAAGAACGACGCATCGGCCCAGCCCTGATACTCCACGTTGTGGATGGTAAAGACAAGCTTCGTCTGCGGGCACCAGTCATGGTACAGCGCGCGCAGATATACCGGCGTCATGGCCGCCTGCCAGTCGTGGCAGTGCAGGATATCGGGCTTGAAGTCGAGGAAGTACAGCGCGGCCATCACGGCCTTTGAGAAATAGGCGAAGCGCTCACCGTCGTCGAAATCGCCGTAAACGGTGCTGCGCGCGCCGAAATAGTAGTCGTTGTCGATGAAGTAGACCTGCAGCTTCTTGCGGCGGGACTTCAGGCGCAGGATGCCGACATAGCTCTCGCGCCACGCCAGCTCCATGGAGAAGGAGCCGACCTGCTCCGTTTCGACGGCCGGATTCTCCTTGATGCGCTTATAGTACGGCAGGAACAGGCAGATCTCGTTGCCCTTCAGCTTGGACAGCGCGTTGGGAAGCGCCTGCATCACGTCGCCCAGGCCGCCCGTTTTGACGAACGGGGCAGCCTCGGAGGCGACCATTGCGATCCTCATACGACCTCTCCTCTCTTGAACACCAGCGGATGATCCATGGTGCCGCGCAGCACGGCGCCCGGACGGACGACGACGTCCATATCCATGATGACGCACTCCAGATCGGCACCCTCGCCGATGGTGCAGCGCTGCATGATGACGCTGTTGCGCACGGATGCGCCCTCGCCGAGCTTCACGCTGCGGAACAGGACGGAATTGACGGCGGAGCCCTCGAGCACGCAGCCGTCTGCCACGACGCAGTCGTCGATCTCGGAATGCTCGCCGTAGTAGGCAGGCACCTCGTCGCGGACCTTCGTGTAGATCGTCAGGTCCTCGCGGGCGAACAGGCCATGGCGGATCTCCGGGCGGATGAGGGCGAGGCTGTTGTGGAAGAACTCCGTCGTGCTCTCGTTGAACAGTGCCACGCCGTCATAGCGGTAGGCGTTGACCTTCATGCCGGTCTCCGCAAAGCCGTGCATGACAAGGTCGCGCTCGAAATGGTAGCGGTTGTGGGCCACGGCCTCCGTGACCTCACGCATGAGCAGCTCGCGGCGGATGACGAACAGGCCCATGGAGGCAAGATACTGCTCGCCTGCGCAGTAGTCGACGGCCACGTCCGTCACGCGGTCATCCGCGTCGACCTTCACGGCCAGATCGAGCTGCTTCTGCCCGTTGCAAATGCCGTCCTTCACCACGACGGTGACGTCCGCGCCCGAGGCGGCGTGGGCCTCGACGATCTTTTCCAGATTGATGGCGCACAGCACGCCGCTGTCGGCCAGAACGACATATTCCTCCGTGGAGATTTTCAGGAAATTCATGGCGGAATCCAGCGCCTCGAGCTTGCCGCGGTAGCTGCCGTTGTGGCCCATGGCAAACGGCGTCAGGAATTCCAGGCCGCCCTCACCGAGCTCGAGGTCCCACTCCTGCCCGGAGCCGATGTGGTTCATAAGGGACTGATAATTATACTTCGTGATGATACCGATATGGCGAATGGCAGAATTCGTCATGTTCGACAGGGAGAAATCGATCTGACGATAGCGCCCGCCGTAGGGCAGGGATGCCATGGTGCGCTTGTTCGTCAGCTCGCCGAGGGAGCTGTCATAGATGTTCGCAAAGATGATGCCCATCGTAGTCATGGTTCTTGTCCTCCCTCTCAATAGATCTCGCCCGGCTTGATGGCGGTGTTCTCGGCAATGGTCTTGGCCTTTCCGACCACACTGATCTTCTTTTCCTCACCGGGGGCGAACGAGCCGCCGATCACCGCGCCGCGGCAGATGCGGCAGTCCTCGCCGATGATGGCGTGGCGGATGATGACACCGGACTCGATGTGGACGTTCGGCATGATGACGCTGTCCTCCACGATGGCGCCGGAGTCGACCGTGCAGCCCGTGGAGATGATGGAGTGCGTGATGGTGCCATAAATTTCGCAGCCCTCGGCGATGAAGCAGTTCTTATTCTTCGACTCGCGGGCGATGATGCTCGACGGCATGGCGTAGTTCCGGGCATAGATGCGGTTGCCCTTCTCGCCGTAGAGGTTGAAGGCGGGGTTCTTGCCCAGCAGATCCATATTGGCCTCCCACAGGGAGCTGATCGTGCCGACGTCCTTCCAGTAGCCCTGGAATTCATAGGCGAACAGGCGGTAGCCCTCGTTCAGAATGGCGGGGATGACGTTCTTGCCGAAGTCGTTCTCGGAACGCGGGTTCTCCTCGTCCTCGATGAGGAACTTTTTCAGCACGCTCCACTTGAAGATGTAGATGCCCATGGATGCGTTCGTGCTCTTCGGATGCTTCGGCTTCTCCTCGAATTCGTAGATGGAGCCGTCCTCCCGGGTGTTCATGATGCCGAAGCGGCTGGCCTCGGCCAGCGGGACCGTGCGCACGGCGATGGTGCAGTCGGCCTCCATCTGCTCGTGGTAGCGCAGCATGGCGGCATAGTCCATTTTATAGATGTGGTCGCCGGAGAGGATGATGACATCGTCCGGATCATAGCGCTCGATGAAGGCGATGTTCTGATAGATCGCGTTCGCCGTGCCCTTGTACCACTCGGATTTCTTGCTCTTGGCATAGGGCGGCAGGACCTGCACGCCGCAGTGGCTGCGGTTCAGACGCCACGGCTGGCCGTTTCCGATGTACTCATTGAGCTCGAGCGGCTGATACTGCGTCAGCACGCCGATGGTGTCAATGCCGGAGTTCACACAGTTGGAGAGAGGAAAATCGATGATGCGATACTTACCGGCGAACGGGACCGCAGGCTTTGCCGTGTTCTCCGTCAGCACCATCAGGCGGCTCCCCTGCCCGCCCGCCAGCAGCATCGCGACGCAGTGCTTTTTCTGGAAGTTCATGGTCATTTCTCCTTCTCATCATTCAGGATTTTGCCGTTTTCTTGCGCGGGGCTGTCTTTTTGCGGTAGAAGGCCACGGAGAGCGGCGCGAGCGTGAAGCTGCCGGAGAAGGGCAGGCCGTGCAGCGGCTCCTTTTCGGCCGTCACAACGGGAAGCTCCGTTCCCTTGCCGCCGTAGCGGACCTCGTCACTGTTGAAGACCGCCTCGTATTCGCCCGGCTTCGGCAGGCCGAGGCGATAGTCCGTCCGGGTGACCGGGCAGAAGTTGCAGATCACGATCAGCTCGCAGCCGCGGCGATCGATGCGGCGGAAGGCGATAACGCTGTTGTCGCGGTCGTCGGCGGAGATCCACTGGAAGCCGTTCCAGTCGGAATCGTTGTTCCACAGGCTGCTGTGATCCAGATAGAAATGATTCAGATCGCGCACATAGTCCTGCATCTGGCGATGGCGCTCATAGTCGAGCAGGAGCCAGTCGAGCTGCTGTGCGTAATTCCACTCGATAAACTGCGCAAATTCGTTGCCCATGAAGCTGAGCTTCTTGCCGGGGTGGCCCATCATGAAGCCGTAGAACACGCGCAGGTTGCTGAACTTATCGTCATATTCGCCCGGCATCTTGTTGATAAGGGAGCACTTGCCGTGCACCACCTCGTCATGCGACAGCGGGAGAATGAAGTTTTCGGAATAGGCATACGTCATGGAGAACGTCAGGTCGTTGTGGCTGCCCTTGCGGAACAGCGGATCGAGCGACATATAGTGCAGCATGTCGTTCATCCAGCCCATGTTCCACTTGAACAGGAAGCCGAGGCCGCCGTCGTAATCCGGCTTCGTCACGAGCGGGAAGGCCGTGGACTCCTCGGCCGCCGTGATGGCACTGCGCCGCACGGAGAACACCGCGCGGTTGAGCTTGCGCAGGAAGGCGATGGCCTCGAGGTTCTCCTTGCCGCCGAACTTGTTCGGGTGGTACTCGCGGCGGCCGTAGTCGAGGTAGAGCATGGCGGCCACGGCGTCGACGCGCAGGCCGTCGATGTGGTACTGCTCCAGCCAGTACACGGCGTTCGAGATGAGGAACGACTGCACCTCGCCCTTGCCGAAGTCGAAGATGCGGGTCGTCCAGTCGGGGTGCTCGTTCATGAGCGGGTCTTCCAGCTCATAGCAGCAGGTGCCGTCGAATTCATAAAGGCCGTTCTCGTCCTTCGGGAAGTGGGCCGGGACCCAGTCGAGCAGCACGCCGATGCCGGCCTCGTGGCACTTGTCCACAAAGCGCATGAGCTGCTTCGGCTCGCCGTAGCGGAACGTCGGAGCATAGTAGCCCGTGACCTGATAGCCCCACGACGGCTCATAGGGATATTCGGACAGCGGCATGAGCTCGATGTGGGTGTAGCCCATGTCCTTCAGGTAGGGCACGAGCTCATCCGCCAGCTCGTCGTAGGTATAGAGGCTGCCGTCCGGCTTGCGCCGCCACGAGCCGAAGTGCATCTCATAGATGTTCATCGGGCAGTTGAGCAGCTTACGCTTGCCCTGCTTGCGGCGGTAGTCGGCATCGCCCCAGGTATAGCCGTCCAGCGTACAGATACGGCTCGACGTGTCGGGCAGCGCACAGTTGCGGAAGGCATAGGGATCGGATTTATAGACGGCGGAGCCGTCGCGGCGGCGGATATAGAATTTATAGGCGTCGCCCTCGCGCGCATAGGCGGAAAAGGCCTCCCAGATGCCGTATTCGACGAGCGTCATCGGCAGGTCCTCGGTGTTCCAGAAGTTCCAGTCGCCGGTCACGCTGACGCCCTGCGCCCGCGGGGCCCAGACACGGAAAACATAGCCGTGGACTCCGTCGCGCTCTGCGGCATGGCAGCCCAGGAAGGTATAGGCGCGCAGCTCGTCGCCGAGAGAGAAACGTTTGAATGCATTATGCAGCGTCTGTTCCATGGTGATCTCCTTCTTTGCTCAGCTTGCGGGGATACGGGAACCTCTGATTGCATCAGAGCTTCCTTAAAATCATCCATCCATGCTTATTATACAACATTGCACAAAAATTTCAACTGTTCCGAAAAATTTCTGGCGCGTTTGTCGGTTTTTCCTGCGATGTTATTCTTTTTGTAGGCTTTCCGCCCATTGTACGCCGTTTTGGCCGCAAAACATGCGGAAAATGGGGGTTTTCCCGGACAGCGCCGCATTTTTCCCGCCCGCAGGACGTAAAATCCGCGTAAAACGGGGTGTCAGGCATTTGCAGTTCGTACAGGGCAACGATAAAAACGTACAAGCCGATTGCGTCTGTAGGGCGTTCCCTGAGCGCCATTGGCAACTGCAAGTATTGGGACGATAATTCGGCGGCATGAGGCTTTCAAATTTGTCATTGCGAGGAGCGAAGCGACGTGGCAATCTCGGGAAGGCACTCGCAGGTTGTACAGGCCGCCGTTGAAACAGCATGCACCGATTGCGTCTGTAGCGGCGGTCAGTGACCGCCTGGTAAGCACTAACAGCCGGTACACGGCATCGTTAAAATGGTGAATGCCCCCGAATTGTCATTCCGAGGAGCGAAGCGACGTGGGAATCTCGCAGTGCCCAGTCCGATAACAGGGCAGCCTCGGCGAAATCGTAACTGCCTCCCCGAGATTGCCGCGGGGGGGGGGGGGGGGGGG
>NZ_JBBMFF010000192.1:0-5736 GCF_040096185.1 Faecousia intestinalis
GCCATTCAAAAGTGCCTGCAAGGCCCTCTCAGTCACCTTCGGTGACAGCTCTCCCAGTGGGAGAGCCAAGGACGCTTTGCTCCTCGGAATGACACGAAAAGGCGGCGCTTGCCATTCTGGCGATGGCCTGAGCTTATCGTCAGCACCTTTCCTGCCCTTTTCTGCCCAAATTTTTCTGCACACCCCCTGTGCAATGTGCAGAAGTTTCCTGTTCACAGATTTTTGCCCGATTTTTCCGCACAAGCCCTGTTCAGAACGCTCTCTTTTTTCCACAGCCCCATGTGCATGGCCGCGCATTGGGATTTCAGGGCTTGCGGGACTTTTGCACATAAGTTTTGCCTACGGACTACGAATACTAAAAATTATCCTACCTATCTTCTCAGATAGAGAAAGCGAGTGTTGTTATGAAGTTTACCTGTGAAAAAGCGCTGCTGGTCTCTGCCCTGTCCGTTGCGAGCCGCACCGTCGCACAGAAGAGCACCATTCCCTGTCTCGAGGGCGTGCTTCTCCGGGCGGGCGTCGCGCTGCAGCTCACGGGCTACAATCTGGAAACGGGCATCACCGTCCACGTCGGTGCCCAGATCCAGGAGGCAGGCTCGTGCGTCATGCCCGCTCGCCTGTTCTTTGATATCGTCCGGAAGCTGCCGGATGAGATGGTCTCCATCACCGTCGACCACAAGCAGCAGGTCTCCATCCGTGCAGGCGCGGCCTTCTTCCAGATCACGGCCATGGATTCCGAGGACTATCCCGAGCTGCCGGACGTCAACGGCAAGAGCGGCGTGACCATGCCGCAGTCCGCGCTGAAGGCCATGATCTCCGGCACGATCTTCTCCGTGTCCGAAAATCAGGCCCGCCCCATCCAGACCGGCTGCCTGATGGAGGTCACGGAGGATTCCGTCACCATGGTCGCCGTGGACAGCTTCCGGTTGGCCCGCCGTACCTGGCACACGGAAAACGCCGCGAACCATACCCTGAAATTCGTCGTCCCCGCCGCCGGCCTCAAGGAGATCGAGCGCATTCTCGAGGACTCCGACGAGCCCGTTACCTTCACGCTCGGCGATAAGCACATCCTTTTCTCCATCGGCGACGCCCTGCTCGTCAGCCGCGTGCTTGAGGGCGAATTCATCGACTGGCGCCGCGTTGTCCCCACAAACTGCGGCACCGTCCTCACCGCGAACGTCGCGGAGCTGACCTCCTCCATCGAGCGCGTCAGCCTCATCATCTCCGAAAAGGTCAAAAGCCCCGTCCGCTGCGTCTTCGGTGATAATATGGCCGACTTCCGCACGGCGAACACCATCGGCTCCGCGCACGACACCTGCTCCATCGCCGGGAACGGCGGCGAACTGGAGATCGGCTTCAACAGCCGCTACCTCCTCGATGCGCTGCGCGTTATCCCGAGCGAGGAGGTCACGCTGGAGCTGCAGAACGGCCTGAGCCCCATCGTCTTCACCCCGTGCGACAAAAAATATGACTTTGCCTATATGGTCCTGCCGGTCCGCCTGCGCAGCAACAGCTAAGACCGGATGAACGTTCCTTTTCTTGTCAGCAATATCCTCTCCGGCGTGGGCATGTGCGCGATGCTGGCAAGCACCGCCCTGCGCAGCCGGAGAAAGATCCTCGCGGTCCAGTCCGTGAACCACGCCCTTTCCATGGCGGCCTGCTCGCTTTTGCACGGCTGGAGCGGCGCGGTGCAGGAGGCCGTGAACCTCGTGCGTGACCTCGCCGTTCTGCTGTTCGGCAAATTGAACCGCTTCTGGCAGATCTTTTTCGTGGCGGCGGCGCTGGGACTCGGCGCGGCGGTCACGTTTGCGGGAGGCTTTCAGTGGTACGGCCTGCTTCCCGTTCTGGCCACGGCCCTCTATTCCGCCGTCGTCGTCCACCCGCGGTGCAATGCCCGCTGGATCAAGGCCTCTACGGCCGTCTGCACGATGATGTGGGCGGTCTACAGCCTCTTTATCCGCAATTATGTCTACGTTCTGACGAACGTCATCACCTCGGCCTCCGCCGTCCTTTTCCTGCTGCGGAGCCGAAAGCAAGGAGAAACAACCGTATGAAAGTTCGTGTCCGGCGGGTGTCCGCCGAGGATGTCCCCGTGGCCATCACCACGGAATTTATCAAGCTGGAGAGCTTTTTGAAGCTGGCAAACGCCGTCCCGTCCGGCGGCATGGCGAAAAACTTCATCCAGAACGGCGAGGTGCTCGTCAACGGCGAGCCGTGCACCATGCGCGGCAAAAAGCTCCGTCCCGGCGACGACGTCCGGTTTGACGGCGTGACCTACTGCGTCCGCGCCGCGCATGCAGATTGACCGCCTCAGCCTGCGCGGCTTCCGGAATTACGAGGATGCGCAGGCGCAGTTCGTCCCCGGCGTGAATCTCCTCGTCGGCGGGAACGCCAACGGCAAGACGAACCTGCTCGAGGCCGTCAGCTATCTCTCCACGGGCCGCTCGTTCCGCACCCGCCGCGAGGCGGAGCTCATCCGCTTCGGCGCAGACTTTGCGGAGCTGCGCGCGCAGGTGCAGTCGCAGGAGCGCACACGCGAGCTGCGCGCCGTGCTGTTTACCGGCAGGCGGCCGCGCCAGCTGTGGCTCGCCGGGGTCAGGCAGCGCAGCCGCGCCGCCCTTTCCGGCGTGCTCACGAGCGTGCTGTTCTGCCCGGAGGACCTTATGATCCTCAAAAAGGGCGCGGCCGGCCGCCGCAGGCTTATGGACGGCGTCATCTGCCAGCTCCGCCCGAATTACGAGGCCGCGCTGGCCGAATACGGCCGCCTGCTCGACCAGAAGTCCGCCCTGCTGCGCGAGCGCTATGACAATCCCTCCCTCCTGCAGGTCCTGCCGGAGTATGACCTCCGCATGGCCCAGACGGGCGCGCTCGTCATTTCGTACCGCGCCCGCTATGTCAAGGCGCTGGCGCAGGAGGCCGCGCGCTATCACCGGGAATTTTCCGGCGACAGCGAGACGCTCGAGCTGACCTACCGCACGGTCTCGACCGTGACGGATCCCTTTGCCCCGCCCGAGACGCTCTGCGCCCAGCTGCAGGAGCATCAGCGCAGCCACGCCCGCGCCGAGCTCGAGAGCGCGCAGTGCCTGTCCGGCCCGCATAAGGACGACTTCGAGGCCGTCATCAACGGCCTGCCCGTGGCGCAGTTCGCCTCGCAGGGGCAGACGCGCACGGCCGTCATCTCTCTCAAGCTTGCCGAGCGCGCCCTGCTGCGGCAGGGAACGGGCGAAACGCCCGTGCTGCTGCTCGACGACGTGCTGTCCGAGCTGGATGCCGGGCGGCAGGACTTTGTTTTGAACCAGCTCCGCGAGGGGCAGGTCTTTATCACCTGCTGTGAAACGGACCGCCTGACCAGTCTCGGCCAGGTGCTGTCCATCCGCAGCGGCACCATCGGAGGGGCGCAGTAATGTATCTATCCATCGGCGGCGATATGGCCGTGCGGGACCGCACCCTCATCGGGATCTTTGATCTGGACAATACGACCTGCTCCCGCGACACGCGCGCGTTTTTAACGGCCGCGGAGCAGGGCGGTCAGGTGGTCGACGTCTCCGGCGCATTGCCGAAGAGCTTCCTCCTGACCGAGGAATTCGGCATGGACCGCGTGTATCTCACGCAGTTCAACGCGGGAATTCTGGAAAAGCGCATGGAACAAAAGGAGAACACAATTCATGTCTGAAGAACTGCTGAATACGACTGTGGAACAGGAATACGACGCCTCACAGATTCAGGTCCTTGAGGGGCTGGAGGCCGTCCGGAAACGTCCGGGCATGTATATCGGCTCGACGTCCGCCAGCGGCCTGCACCATCTCGTCTATGAGATCGTGGACAACGCCATCGACGAGGCCCTCGCGGGCTACTGCACCCACATCACCGTGACGATCAACCCAGGCGACACCATCACCGTCACCGATAACGGCCGCGGCATCCCCGTGGACATTCAGGCCCAGACCGGCCGCCCCGCGCTCGAGGTCGTCTATACGGTCCTGCATGCGGGCGGCAAATTCGGCGGCGGCGGCTATAAGGTCTCCGGCGGCCTGCACGGCGTCGGTGCGTCCGTCGTCAACGCCCTGTCCGAGTGGCTCACGGTCGAGGTCCATAAAGAGGGCAAGATCTATCAGATGAAGTTCGCCCGCGGCAATATCACGCAGGAAATGCGCATCATCGGCGATACGGACAGGCACGGCACCATCGTCACCTTCAAGCCCGACCCCGAGATGTTCGACACCCTTATCTACGACTACGAGACGCTCCACACCCGTATGCGCGAGCAGGCCTTCCTGAACGCCGGCCTGCGCATCGAGATCGCCGACCGCCGCATGGAGGACGGCCCGTCCGACTCCATGTGCTACGAGGGCGGCATCCGCGAGTTCGTCCTCTGGCACAACCGCCACAAGACGCCTCTGCACGAGGAGGTCGTCTATATGGCGGGCGTTCGCCGCGACGCCGAGGCAGAGGTCGCCCTGCAGTACCACGACGGCTATAACGAGACCATCGTCTCGTTTGCCAATAACATTCACACGCCGGAGGGCGGCATGCATGAGACGGGCTTCAAAACGGCCCTGACCCGCGTGCTCAATGCCTACGGCGTGAAGACCGGCGTCATCAAGACCGACGCCGATAAGGTCTCCGGCGAGGATTGCCGCGAGGGCTTGACCGCCGTCATCTCCGTGAAGCTGACGGACGCCCAGTTCGAGGGCCAGACGAAGGCCAAGCTCGGCAACGCCTATATCCGCACCCTCGTCGATTCTATCGTCAACGAGCAGCTGTCCACCTATTTTGAGGAGCATCCTGCCGTCGCCCGCATCATCCTTGAGAAGGCCATGACGGCCAACCGCGCCCGCGAGGCCGCCCGCAAGGCCCGCGAGTCCATCCGCCGCAAGACGGCGCTCGGCGGGGCGGCCATGCCGGACAAGCTGCGCGACTGCAACGAGACGGACGCCAGCCTGACCGAGATCTATATCGTCGAGGGCGATTCCGCAGGCGGCTCGGCCACGCAGGGCCGCGACTCCCGCTTCCAAGCCATCCTGCCGCTGTGGGGCAAGATGCTCAATGTCGAGAAGGTCCGCGAGGACAAGGTCATCGGCAACGACAAGCTCCAGCCCGTCATCACGGCCCTCGGCGCGGGCATCGGCGAGGAATTCCACCTCGATAAGCTCCGCTATCACAAGATCATCATCATGGCCGATGCCGATGTCGACGGCAGCCATATCCGCACGCTGCTGCTGACGTTCTTCTTCCGCTATATGCGCCCGCTCATCGAGAACGGCTATGTCTATTCCGCCATGCCGCCCCTGTATAAGCTCACCCGCGGCAAGACATCCCGCGTCGCCTTCTCCGACGACGAGCGCGACCGCATCTCCGCCGAGCTCCGCGCGGACAATCCCAATGCCAAGGTCGATATCTCCCGCTATAAGGGCCTCGGCGAGATGGACGCCCACGAGCTGTGGGAGACCACCATGGACCCCGAAAAGCGCACGCTCAAGCAGATCCGCCTTGAGGACGCCGTCAAGGCCGATGAGATCTTCACCCTCCTCATGGGCGAAAAGGTCGAGCCGCGCAAGGAATATATCGAGCAGAATGCAAAGTATGTCGTGAATCTGGATTATTGATTCTGTTTCCGGGCCTGTCCCTGCGCCCCGGCGAATGCGACAGGCTCCCAGACTTGTCATTGCGCAGCTTGGCTCTCCCTTTGGGAGAGCTGGCGGCGCAGCCGCCTGAGAGGGAAAATCAGCCCTCCCC
>NZ_JBBMFF010000193.1:0-5641 GCF_040096185.1 Faecousia intestinalis
AGACGGCTGCCCTGTTCCGTGAGGTCTGCCCGGAGTGTGAGGTCACGCTCATCGACGGCGGCCACCGCAGGCCGACGTGGCAATCTCACGCAACCGGTTACGTTTTTGCCGGGAGTACCCTGTTATCCGACCGGGTGCTGCGAGATTCCCACGTCGCTTCGCTCCTCGGAATGACAAATTTGGGGGCATTGTGCGGTCGGCGATGTCACCCTATAACTTGCAAGCCTGCAAGGCGCTCAGGGAGCGCCGTTTGTTGAACGACAGTCATAAAAATCCCCGAGGCCGGGCGGTCTCGGGGATCCTTTTTTGCGTTTGAACTCAAATGGCGTACTGGCTCGTATAGAGCTGGTAATAGAAGCCGCGGCGGGCCAGCAGCTCCGTGTGCGTGCCCTGCTCGACGATATGGCCGTGGTCGAGCACAAGGATGAGGTCGGAGTCGACGATGGTGGACAGGCGATGGGCGATAACAAAGCAGGTACGGCCCTTCATCAGGCGGTCCATGGCCTTCTGCAGCAAAATTTCCGTGCGTGTGTCGACGTTGGACGTCGCCTCGTCCAGAATGAGCAGGCGGCGGTTTGCCAGCATGGCGCGGGCAATGGTCAGCAGCTGCTTCTGACCGCCGGAGAGGTTCGTCATGTCGTCGCCGACAACGGTGTCATAGCCCTGCGGCAGCGTGCGGATGAAGTGGTCACAGTACGCGCGGTCGCAGGCCTCGACGATCTGCTCGCGCGTGGCCCCCGGCGTGCCGTAGGAGACGTTTTCCGCAATCGTTCCGCGGAACAGCCAGGTGTCCTGCAGCACCATGGCGAACTGGCTGCGGACCTCCTCGCGCGACAGCGAGGCGCAGTCGGTGCCGTCGAGCAGGATGTGCCCGGCATTCAGGTCATAGAAGCGCATGAGCAGATTGACGATCGTCGTCTTGCCTGCGCCGGTCGGGCCGACGATGGCGACGTTCTGGCCGGGGCGGACGGCAAGGTTCAGGTCTTCAATGAGCGGCACGGCCGGGTCATAGGAGAACGAGACGTGCTCGAAGCGGACGTCGCCCTTCGCGGGGGCGGGGAGCGCGCCGTCCGCCTGCGGCTCTTCCGGCAGGTCGAGCAGCTTGAACACGCGGCGGGCGGCCGCCTTGGCGTGCTGCAGGTCGCCGAGGCCGCCTGCGATCTGCTCCAGCGGGCCGGAGAACTGCTTGGCATACAGCAGGATCGTCACGACGATGCCGACGGACACACTCTCATTGCGGACGATGAGCCAGCCGCCGAACAGGCAGATGGCGATGTAGGCCAGCGCATTCGTGAAGGCGATGAGCGGCCGGACGATGGACGAGGTGAAATTGGCCCGTGTCTCGGCCTTGCGGCGGCGCTCGTTCAGCTCGGCATGGCGCTGCTCCGTGTAATCCTCGAGGTTATAGGCTTTTGTCGTGGCAAAGTTCGTAAAGGCCTCCTCCGTCACGGCGTTGAGGTTGCCGGACTCCGTGAACATGCTGTAGAAGTGCTTTTCACTGCGGGAGGACAGGAGCGTCGACAGCAGGATGGAGGCCGGGGTGAGCACAAGGACAATGGCAGCCAGCCGCCAGTCCTCCAGCAGCATCATGACGGCGATGGCAAGGATCATGAAAAAGCCGGTCATGAGCGTGTCGATGATCTGGTGAACGTAGTTTCCCATGGTGGACACGTCGTCCATCATGCGCGAGAGAATGTCGCCGACGGGCGTCTGATCCACATAGCTCACGGGCAGGCGGCGGATTTTATCCGAGATGCGGATGCGCAGCTCGCAGGTGAAGTAGCGGCTGACGACCCGGTTGAGCAGCTGCATCTTGACATAGCTGAACAGGCTATAGCCGAGGTAGACCAGCGCGAGCCAGCCCATGGGGCGCAGGAGACCGGCCAGCAGGTCGCTGCGGTCGGAGCCGTCCCACCAGGCATACAGCCGGTCGATGAGGCCGCCGAGCAGCTTCGGGCCGAGCACGCCGCAGATGATTACGCCGATGCACAGCAGCGCGGCGAGCAGGAGCCACTTCCAGATCGGGCGGGCCTCCCAGAGCAGGCGGCGGATGATATGTTCCTTTTTCGGCTGTTTCACTGGAGGTCACCTCCCGTCTGCGAGGCATAGATCTCACGGTAGATGCGGCAGCGCGCCAGCAGCTCGTTGTGTGTGCCGCTGTCGACGAGGCAGCCGCCGTCCATGACGAAGATGCAGTCTGCGCTCATGGCGGAGGTGATGCGCTGCGTCACGACGATCTGCGTGCGCCCGGCGATGCGCCGGTTCAGGGCAGTGCGCAGGTTTTTCTCCGTCAGGAAGTCCAGCGCGGAGAAGCTGTCATCAAAGATGTAGATGGGCGCGTCCTTGATGATGGCACGCGCGATGGCAAGGCGCTGCTTCTGGCCACCGGAGAGGTTTTTGCCCGCCTGCCGGATCTCGTAGGACAGGCCGCCCTCGCACGAGGCGATGAAGTCCGAAAGCTGGGCGATGCGTGCAGCCTCCGTGACGGCGGCATCATCCGCATCGGGGTCGCCCATGCGGATGTTCTCACCGATGGTGCCGGAGTAGATGGCCGCGCCCTGCAGGACGCTGCTGATGCCGCGGCGCAGGGTGTGCTTGCTGAGCCCGGCGGCATCGCGCCCGTCAAAGAGGATGCGCCCCTGCGTCGGCGCGCGGAAGCCGAGCAGCAGGTGCATCAGCGTGCTCTTGCCGCTGCCGGTGCCGCCGATGACGGAGATGCGCTGCCCCGGCAGAATGTGCAGGGAAATGTGGCTGATGGCGTCCGCGGAGCCGCCGTAGGAGAAGCTGACATCCTGCAGCTCGATCTCGCCGTGCAGCTCAGCCGTTTCGCCGGCCATGGGATCGCCCATGCCCTCCGCGCCGAGCACCTGATGGATGCGCCCGGCGGCGACCTGTGCGCGCGGATACATGATGATGGCGAACGAGGCCATGATAACGCCGTTCATGACCATGGTGACATACTGGATGATGGCGAAAATGTCGCCCGCGCTCACGCCGCTGACGCCGTGGACCATGCGCCAGCCGCCGAGATAGATGATGAGCAGGGCGGAGATGTTCAAAAACAGCGTGGCAAGCGGCGTGAGCAGGCCCATGGACACGTTGGCGCGGATGATGTTCTCCGCCATGATATGCGTGGCGTCCGCAATGCGGCCGTGCTCGCGCTTTTCCGTGTTGAACGCGCGGATGACGCGGATGCCGCGCAGGCGCTCGCGCAGCAGGGCGTTCTGCACGTCGATGTAGTCGTCGGACTTGCCCCACAGCGGCAGCACGCGCTTGCCCAGCAGCACGACGATGAGCGTCAGCAGCGGGACAAAGGCCAGCAGCACGAGCGAGAGCACGACGTCCTTGCGCATGGCCAGCACCACGCCGCCGAGGAACAGCATCGGGATCGTTGCGACCGTGCCGGAGAGCATGGAGGCGACCCACGACACGGTGTCGACATCGTGCGTGGCGCGCGTGACGAGCGCGGCCGTGCCGAGCGAGCCGAATTCCTCAAACGAGAGCGTGTTAACCTTGCGGAACACGTCCGCGCGCAGATCGGCACAGAAGCAGGCGACGACCTCGGTCGACAGCCGCGTTCCGCCGAGGATGCTGGCGAGGCTGACGGCGGCGATGGCCAGCATCTGCAGGCAGCGCACGGCAATGGCCGGAAAATCGCGCGCGGCGATGCCGCCGTTCAGAATGGCGGACATCCACGTCGGCAGCAGCAGATCACACAGCGTCGACAGCGCAATAAGCACCGTTGCGGCGAGCAGCTTGCCCAGATAGGGCTTCAGATAGCGTAATATCTGCTTCATATTCTTCCTTTCCTTTTTGGGAAACTCTGACGGGATCCTCTGCGGCGGATGCCGGGTATTTTCCGCCGATCCATCGGTTTTTTTGATCTGTCGTTAAAAGCGGGCCTTTCCAAAGTAATTGGCAGCGCAGAGCTGCGCAAAGCAGTGATTGACCTCGTCGTCCGTAAAGCAGGCGTTGAATTTTGCCGAAACGGCCAGCGCCTCTGCCGACAGGGCGAGCCTTCCAAGCTCGGCCAGCCGGTCGAAGCCGTCCGAGACCTGCCCGCGGCGGCAGAGCTCCTGCACGGCGGAAATGCCGCCGTACTGCTCCACGGCCCGGCGCAGCCGCGGCTGGCGGACGCCCGCCTCCTGCTCGGCGGCGTCCATGGCGCGCAGAAGCGCCTGCGTGAATGCATCCTGTTTTTCCATTTCTCCGCTCCTCCCTCTTCCTTAAAATCATATCGTATCATAGATCCGAAGAATTGCAAGGTTTCTGCAAAAAAAGATATACTTTTTCCACAAAGTTCCGTATAATAAACAGATAACGGCATGGCCTGAAAGGAGAGCGATGGATTTGACGCAATTGCTGCTGCGCCTGTTTGTCAAGGACTACCGGAACACGGAGGATCCCGCCGTGCGCACCCGCTACGGAAAGCTGGCCGGGATCGTCGGCATCGTGTGCAATGTGCTGCTGTCGGCGGGCAAGCTGCTGGCGGGCACGCTGTCCGGCGCGGTGTCCATTACGGCAGACGGCCTGAACAATCTCTCGGACGCCGCTTCCTCGCTCGTGACGCTGCTGGGCTTCCGCCTGGCGGAGCGGCCTGCGGATGAGGAGCATCCGTTCGGCCATGCGCGCATGGAGTATCTTTCCGGCTTGTTCGTCTCTGTGCTGATTTTGCTTGTCGGCGCGGAGCTGGCGCGCTCGTCCTTCGAAAAGATCCTGCACCCCGAGCCGGTGGCGTTTTCGGCTCTGAGCTTTGCCGTCCTCGGCGCTTCCATTCTTGTGAAGCTGTGGATGGCGCTGTTCTGCGGCGGACTGAGCCGCCGCATCGGCTCGACCGCCCTGCGCGCCACGGCGCAGGACAGCCGTAATGATGTGATCACTACGGCGGCCGTGCTCATCGGCTGCGTGCTCGGCCATGTGCTACACTGGCAGGTGGATGGCTGGATCGGCCTGCTTGTGGCGCTGTTCATCCTCTGGTCCGGCTGGTCCGCGGCGAAGGATACCATCAGCCCGCTGCTTGGCGAGCCTGCGAGCGAGGAGCTGGTGCAGTCCATCTCCCGGCTCATCCTGTCGCATGAGAAGGTCCTCGGCATCCATGATCTCATGGTGCACGATTACGGTCCCGGCCAGTGCTTCGCCAGCGTGCATGCCGAGATGGACAGCCGCGAGGACCCGCTGCTGTGCCACGACGTCCTCGACGATATCGAGCGCGACGCCCTGCGGGAGCTGCGGGTGCACCTTGTCATTCACTACGATCCCATCGTGACGGACGACGCTGAGCTCAACCACATGCGCACCTTTGTGCAGGAAACGATCCGCGCCATTGACCCGGAGCTGACGCTGCACGACTTCCGCATGGTGCGCGGCGCGCAGCACACGAACCTGATCTTCGACCTTGTCATCCCGTATTCCCTCGTCGGGAAGCAGGCGGAGCTCAAGCACCGCATTGACGCGCGCGTGCAGCAGGAGGACCGGAAATATTATACCGTCATCACCTTCGACGAGCCGGTGTGCAGGTCGTGATTTTTTACGGAAACTCTGAATCAATCATCTGCGGCGGATGCCGGATCTTTTTCGTCAATCCATCGGTATGAAAAACTTGAAATACACAAAGTATTCCTGCGTTTTCCATACCTCGACT
>NZ_JBBMFF010000194.1:0-14639 GCF_040096185.1 Faecousia intestinalis
AGATCCGTCAAAATTACGCCTGCGCACACAGCCGAAATTGTTTTCAAATATGATCTCAAGGCGCTCTTTTCGCGCATTGTCTGTCCATACCCATTTTTGAAATGCTTTGATAAGCTTCTGCTGCTTTTCGATAGCAGCAACCGTTTCAGCCTTATTTATAACCCGCTTTTTACCGGACGCATTTGCCGGACAGCTTACTTCCTCCGTAACCGAAACGGTTTTCATATTCAGGGTTTTCTCCAGAATATGCAGCGCCTCAAGCTTCTCTGTTCCGTATGTCCGGCTGATGCCGACGCTGTGGTTATATCGGGATTTATGAGGAATTTCCCATGTTCCGGTGATTTCATCATGAATGGTTTTATATCTTCTCATGATTTCTTCTCTATCGCTATAAGAGCAATGCCTCAACGGGTCGCCGAATAAATGAAGCATAAAATCATCAATGATATCTGCCGGGACCCACGGTGAGCCGAGCGTAATGTAGATATCCTCGGCAGCTACGGTCGGAGGAAGAACTTTTTCGATTGCCTTGATATTATCCGCGAAATAACCGTTGTACTCTTTGTTTGCTTCATTTGCAGCCTTCCATTTGCGCATAAGATTCCCGGAAAGATACTCTTCCGCCGTTTCCCAGCCTTGATAAAAGCATTCGTTCCATGTCAGTGGATTTTGATAAATTGACCCCTTCAAGGTTGAAATAACGGTCTTGTAATCCGCTCCGGTCACGGATGAAATGTACTCAATATCCACTTTGCCCAATGTACTCAGGCTCATAATCAACGCATCCGGGATGCTTTCCGTGTGGACGCCCTGCGTCCGCACATCGGAATTGAATATGTTACTCCAGTCCAAGGGAAGGTCCATACAGGTGACTTCGCGCACATGGGCTTCTTTTATCTCTTTTTCTTCCCTGACCTTCCGCTCAGCTTCCTCTTTCTCTCTGCGGCGGCGTTCATTCTCCTCCTGCTTTTCCGCAATACGCTTGGCCGCGCGGAGTTTGCCGATAACCTTCTCGATTTCATCCGAGGAATAGTTCCCCTCAATATCCCCTGCAAGTCCAAAAATATCCCAAAGACTTAATTGTGCATTTTTGCTGGATTGATTTTTATCAGACATATCCCATCACGCCCCGATTCCCTTTTGTTCAACTGTTCGGTCCTATTGTACAGAAGTATATGTACCAAAATAGGGGCATAGAAAAAGCAGGCTGTGTTCTCACAGTCTGCTTTCTTGCATGGATTCGTATGAGTTGTCAATCTAATTCGCGTGTTTTCTTTCGTCAAATAGGGGATACATTGAGAATGCGGGTGTTTTTGATATAGAAGAACAGTCCGGCGAAAGATGTCATTCACCGTTTCTATATAAGGCATCTTTTATATTTTCTTCTATTCTATTTTCCAGATTATCAGCAAATGGCTTTACGCAACCCTTGTTACCAACAAGCTCGTTATACTTTAACGTATCAATCACCACATTTTCAACCATAATCGTAATTTCTTCGCTTCCAACGCTGCATCTTGCCTCAACATTCTTATCATCGCAATGTATCCTCTTAGAAACATAGATTTCTCTGCCCGCTGCCGACCAGTAGTAGGGAATTTCGATTTTGTTTGGCTCTTCTCCGATGCTGCACTTATTCTCGCAGCGCCACCCCCTCGCGGTGAGTTCAGCGATTATTTCATTACTATAACCATAAACATAGATCCAATCATACGAGCTGTTTGGCCTTGAAATATAGTTGTCTTTGTATCGAATGGCTCCGTATTGCTGCATCCAGTTGATAAGATCAGTGGACTTGTAAAGTAGCTGGTGTAATTTTTTATCGAAGTCATTGTTTCCTGTCGGAATAGGAGATTCTTTTGCGATTTCCTCGAGCAGCTTATTATAAATATCCGCTTCAGTGGGCAGAGAAAGCCACTCGGCAAATGCAGAACGAACCACCGGGTCCGATGAGAGCATATTTTTTAATGAGTTTTCTTTTTCCTTTTTGTCTGTGATATGATATTTAATATCTGTTAGCGCATGATATCTGCTCAATAATGCTCTAAGCAAAATGTGACTATTGCCTTGGTATTTTGAAGAGACTCCACTGGAATCAAATAACGATTTGGCCATTTCATAGTTATGCTTAAATCCGTTTATGCTGTTGTCTTTAGGTATGAGAAAACTAACGCTTCCCTTAAAAAACGCATGCGATTCCGCTTGCAGTAAAGCTATCTCCCATTCCGGATTGCTTCTTATCAGCTTCGCTTTTTTTCTTTCTTCTGCAATCGTATCTTTCGACTGCGATGAATTTATGGTTGAGGAATCATCAGCAAGCCACTCATATATGTCATCAGAATGCTCAACCAATTCCATAATTAGCTGAATAACGCCTGTCGCCGCTCTCCAGCTATCAATATTCGCGTTTTCAACGATATTCCAAACAACATGCAGCCACATTTTTAAAGCTGCCTTGTTGAAATCCTTTTTAATTAAATACATTATCAGCGCGCAGAATACTGCACGTTCCTGCAGAGTCAGTTTGCTTTTAAGTACATCAAACTTTGTGGGCAAAATCATCCAGCACGGCTGACTCGCTTCGATGATTTCATCATAATGCACTGAAATCTGATCGAGGAGAATCCGTAAATTTCTCAATGATCGTTCCGAGAGATTGCTTTCAAACAGCGAAAAGCCCGAATACTCCACTTCATTGCTCAGCAAAGTAAAATCCGGTTCTTTATCAATGCCTTTATTAGTTCCTGAATAACCAAGAATAAATTCGTTTAGAAGATATTTATAGATGAAGCTCAAGAACAAAGGATCGAAATTTTTGTCCTCGCTATCTTTTTGCGCATTCCAAAAGCATTGGGACCACTCATTATCCATCTTGTTTATAAAAAACATGTCATACGGCATCCTTCGGCCGTCATATTCCTGTTCCTCAAGATGGAATGAAGCTATGTTATCTTTTATCCAATGCTGTAAATCAGCCTTGAAGTTTTCAAACCCGGTCAGCTGCTTTCCTCTTGCATTCATCTTTACATACAGATCTTCTGTCAGGCCGAAATTGCTGAGCGGCAGAATATAAAATTTCAACCGTTCTAATTTAACAAATATATTATTGCATTTGTGGTACAGGTATTGCCTTTGAACCTCATCAAGCATATTAAGCATCGCCTGAACCGTTGGGTCCAATTTATAAGCATCGTGAAACCAGGAAAGATTTTCAATTTGCGTTATAATATTGATCTTTGGTTCAACCTCTAACCTGTCCTGATAAACGGCATCTTTCCGCAGTAAATAATCAATACCTTCTGAATTTAGCTCGTTCACAAGCTTATTACAGAAAACAGACGAACTGGTTCTTGTCTTATATGAGAAGTTCCCTAAGATACTCGCCAGGCTTTTTCTTCCGTTCTTGTCTAGCTCCACGCCTCCGACAAACCAATACATCAAAAAAAGTGTGGTTAGTCTTTGCTGCCCATCAAGGGGATTGAAATAAGTTACGTCAGCTGCAGCACCGGCTTTTTCTTCTTTTTCAGTAAAAATAGAGCCGTAAATAAAATCCAATTCGAGCTGTTTATCCCCCGCATCAGAAATCATCGTAGAAAAGATTTCATTGATAAACTTTTGCCCGGCTGCATTCAGAACAGGCTGACCATTTTCGCCCGAATGAGTTTTTCTTCCTTGCGCATAATCTCGTTGAATTATCGGAATTGTTATTTTGTCAATCTTTGCACGCGAAATTGTATCATTACTATTGATGAATTCAACTTCTTCGGTTAAGAATTCCTTAAAGCTATATTTTTTTCCATTACGAACGCTCCTTAACCTTCTCTAATCAGAAACTTATCAAGAACAGAGATAATGTTTCTTCTGTATTGCTTCATATCGGTTTCGCTCCAGGATATAGAAGTATTGTTTACGCCAATAAAGTTCTTCAAAAACACATTCTTTGTACAAATCGGAATAAAGCGGCCTTCTGCATCCTTTTTTGTGATCCGTTTTTTCTTTGACGGAAAAATTGAATTTCCGTACCCCCTGTTAATATCGGCATTCAGCAGCGTTAGATTTCCAAGCGTGTTCTTTACGTCTCTCTTTACTTCTTCTGTTGGTAAGTACTCTCCGGCAAGCTTGGATATGATCCGTTTTATTTCATCGAATGTAACATTGGTCTCCGGATCTTTCAAAAAGCCATCAATTTTGTCTGCTTCGCTTTTCGATATTTTTTCTTTTTCGGAGTAAACAATTCCATACTCTTTTAAATCATCAAGCGCAGTTTTCAGCCATTCTTTTTGTTGCTCTCTTTCAGTTAACGGATTTGTTGTAAAAGAGTCAACGTGTTCAATATCCCACTTTTCGGATTTGAACAAATCAAATGGGAACAGGATATATCCATGATCAGCATCTTTATTTTTTTGAATAATATATTCGATATTATATAAGACTAGCAGCTGCTTTAGTTTGTCCTTTGTCTTGCTCGCGTAAATGATAGGATCGCCGTTGAATTCAATATCACTGCTTTCATCATCACCGGATACTTTAAGCTTCACCTTTAATCTATCCCTAATTGCCTTTATCAGATTCTCTGCAAATTCAGCCTTAGTCTTATTCTTATATAGTTTATAGATGTTCGTTATTGGCTCTCCGCAATAAATAAGAAAACCAATATAATGATACCAAAGAGGATTATTGTACCATTCAGTAAATGTTTCATAATACTCCCGAACGATATCCCATTCAGACTCAATTATTGAACGATCAACTTTTTCAAATCTTGCACTGAAAAACCGGAAGGAAGCGTATTCGTCCGTTCCATACTTATCGGCAAATTTCCACTCACCGAGTTTGGTCTTTTCTATGCGTTGTTTTTTTACATTTTCATTGGGTTGCACACCGTGTATTTTAAGATATTCATCTTTGCCAAGTTTGTCTTTTTCAACATCACCATCAACAGAAAAGATAACATCAAAAATAAATTCAATATGCGCAGGCATATCTGGAAGATCTTTGTTCAAAAAAGCCCAGATTCGCTTATTTTGTAAAGTTGCCTCAATTTGATCCCATTCCTTTGCAATTTGAATTTGTTGAATGCTTGAAACTTCGCTGTCATCCCTTTTTTGCAAGAAAAGTGCTTTGATTAATTCTGCGTTTTTTAGAGGGATTTTTCCAATGTTTAAGCGAGTAAATGTCTTAATGGGATCTGGATCGCTGGTTTCATACCAGATAACTTGAACATATCCGTTTTCGTTATACTCATCTTTGGTATTGGTAAGCAATTCCATAAATCTATTTCGGACTTTTTTTACTTGCGGAATGCTTTTTGTTTCTGGAACAGCAGTAAACCATTCAGAGATATTTTTATATCCTTCCGTTATATAGTAAGCGTTTGGCGAAGAATTGCTTGGCGTGGATGGGTCCGCAATATAGTTAGTATCTGTGCACCGAGTTTGGTATGATAGTCTAAAAAGATGTTTCCCATAATCAGTATAAAGATCACACCTATCGATATCAATTAGATACTTTAAAAGAAGATAAATGGAAGTGAGCCTTTGTTGCCCATCTATTACTTCATACCATTCATTATTATCGAGTTTGCTTTGCAGGTTGTTTGAAACTTTAGTAAATTCATCGCATTTCTTTACGACAATCGGCTGAAGGCAATAAAATGAACCATCCGTTTTATCTTTATCACATGCAAAGTTATAGAGATCCTCCAACAAGTCTTGAATCTGTCTTTTTTCCCACCGGTAGCCTCTTTGATAGCTGGGTATAAAGTAATTTTTATCTAAAAGGTCATAAACGCTTTTTAACATTAGTTCACTCATAATATGTTCTTCCCTCCTGTTCCATATGATACTTCTTCATACCATTTTTTAACGACTCACAAATTCGATCTCTCATAGATTCTGGTGAGATTATTTCAACATGATCGATATACTGCATCGCCCAGTGCACCATAGCATTTAGGCTTGCCTTGACGCTGATTCTGACCTTGCTCTCCTCATCGGTTTTTGCAATGCGAATATCACTGCCAAACCAGTCAATAATCTGATCGATTATCCCGGCATCTGCAACAAATTCGATATACTCCGGCCGATCGGTATACATATAAGGCATGGAAGACGACAGCTCCTTGTAATTGATGCCGTTCTCATAGCCCGGTACGCTGCGGAGCGATGTGGCCTTTTTATCTGCAACGGTCATATTGGTGATCCGATCTAATCTGTGGAACACCATATTGCCCCAATATTCACTGTATGCCATAAGGTAATATCGCTGATTGTGCAAGATCATCAAATAAGGGGTCACATATTGATGAGAGGACTTGTGGAGTTTTTTATCGATTCCGTATTTGTTATAATCGTAATGTATCTGCTTTCCTTCTTCGATCGCCGTGTCGATCAATTCAATATTATAAAATAGAGCCTGATTGTCCGTTTTGTACCAATCATTGACCGAATGAACATGCTTGATATTGGAGCGGAAATATTTATTCGATAGCCTGCAAAGCCGTTCAATGATGCTTTTGGAGTGCTTTGCGGTAATATATTTGCTGCTTAAAACGCCGTCGATCAGCATATGCAGCTCCGAGTCTTCAAATTCCCGTCTTTCGAGATAGCTGCCGGCTCTACGTGACTCAATGTCAATTCCAGCCTCCTTCAGCAGCGAAATATTTCTGCTGATCGCCTTTCTTTCAATCACGATGCCATATTCATTTTCCAGCTTTACTGCAATATCCTCCTGCGTAAGAGGATGATCGTAATCACTGTAATCCTTCAGAATCTGCCAGATTCTGATAAGCGCCAGTTTCTTCGGTTCAAAGCTTTCCATAAATGTTACACCTCATTACACCCCTGCGCAGCCGTGGGCTGACGCTCCAATATTTTACATCATATATATGCACCATATTTGGTGCGCCAGTGCGATTTTCTTTACTCATCGTAAAATTCCATTATTTCATCGGGAGTGCAGCCAAGTGCTTTGCAAATACGGCCAATTATTTCTGTTGTGATGTTTTCATCTCGCGCAAGCTTCATCATCTGATAATGCGTAATGTGCGCCGCTTCTTGCAAGTCTTTTTTCTTCATCTTTTTGTCGATCAAGATTTTCCAAAGTTTATTGTACCTGACAGCCATAGTGATTCTCCTTCGGCAAAAATATTATCAGTCAAAGATACAAGACGACTAGTTTAACATATTATAGCACACTTCTCTCGAAAAATCAAAGGAAAAGTTGAAAATTCAAACTTATTTGCGGTAAATTGAGCTGAAAAACTGTGCCCATAACAAATAAAGAGCCACCGACCCACATCAAAAGTGAGTCGGTGGCATTTGTGTTAGTAGTTCGGAACTCCGTATCCGAGGATTTCGTAGTGACCTACGCTGTACTGGTTTACCCGACAGCTATCGCCGGAGTTTCCCTCAACGGTATAAACGATACCGTTTTCGACTTTTTGAACAATACCGGTGTGGTCGGATTGTCCGTCCTGCGGACCCGACGAACCCTTGTTATCCCAATCAAAGAAAATAATCATTCCGGGGACAGGCTCGGCAGAACCGTCGATCCACTGTCCACAATCTTTGAACCACTGGACGCCGTTCACGCAGCCTGCATATTTTGGTACAACCCCGGTGTCAATATAGCCGCACTGATCGGCACACCAGCTCACGAACAGGCACACCATTCCACACGGCTTCCGAAGCCATACCAAGACCAGTACGGCTCGCCGCCCACATTGCCGACCTGTGAAAGTGCCACGGTCACAATCTGATCCTCGCTATAACGGATGCCGTAAAGGACTGCCGCCCAAAGGGAATTGTTTTTGTCCTTGAGAAGCTCGGCAAGGTATTCCCGCTGTTCTGCGTCAAAGCCATATAGGTCAGCCATTTCATCCACTGTCAAATGAGAAACGGTAATATATAGCGTTGTTTTTGTGACTGTCGTTTCCGTCTGAACGATGTTGCCGTTTCCGTCGTCCGTTTCGGTAATTTCCGTTTCCGAGTGGCTTTCCCTGCGGGAGGATATGGAGTTCATCTCCCAAAAGATGTCCGAGAGGATCTGCTTCTTGCTCTCGTCCATCGTGGCAACCTCCTGCGGGTTGTCCTTGTCGGTATTCGTCTTGACTGCATCCACAAAGTGATAATACTTGAATGCATCGGGGCTGTCGGTGTAGACCACCGTGCGGAATACGGCAACAATCTCATACTCCTGCTTATCCGTCAGTGTGTTGAAGGTGATCATCCGATGCTCGCTCCAAAAGTCTTTGTTCTTGAACTTTTCAAGGTGGGCAAACATCGAACCGTTGGACATATGGTGTCCGTAGATCACAAGATTGTCGGACGGCTCCTGCACATCGCAATCCTCCTGCACATAGGGACAGCCATAGTCGGAGTATTCCTTATCAAATCCGTGCTTTAGATAGAAATTCGGCTCATTCACCGACTGCATCACGGGATAATTGATGTTGGTATCTGCAATGCTGATCCAGCCCACCAAATCGCCGTTCTGCTGATAAAGCTCTGCAAGCTCCGGCAGAAGCATCTTTTCCTCGGAGTATGGAATCTGCTCCGCCGGTTCCGTTGCAGCATCCGTCTGTGCCGCAGCATTCACAAGGTCAGCCAGCTCGCCATAAAGCTCAGCTTGCTTATCCGACTCCTTGTAGTGATCGATAATAAAATAGGTGCTTGTGCCGAGGACGGCTACAAACACCGCAATAAGAATCATACAGATTTTCTTTTTCATTGAGTTTCCTTTCCGAAAAGCAAAATGCCCGCCTGTTGCCAAGCGAGCATTTTACGATTCTGTCGTTTAATATTCAGAGCTTAACAGGAAGTCCGCTATGTGCATCGTCTTGATGCCCTCGTAGTTTCCTCCTGAGAACTCATCCGTTGTGAGAACATATTTGGGGTAGTTGTCGTGGATCTCCAACAAACGCTCATACTCCCGTTTTTCCGTTTTCGGAGAACGAAGCTCCTGCGTCACCTGCACATAGAGCTTTTCATTTTGCCGTACGGCAACAAAGTCGATCTCGCCGCTGCCGGATTTACCGACATTGACGGTATAGCCTCTGCGGCAAAGCTCCAAGTATACGACATTCTCAAGGCTGGATGCCACGCTGTCAGCATTGTAGCCAAGGACGCTGTACCGCAGGGCGGTATCGGCAAGATAGAATTTCTCCTGTGTTTTCAGGATTTCCTTACCCTGTAAATCAAAGCGGGAGCAACGGTGAAGAAGATACGCCTTCTCCAGCTTCTCCAAGTAGCTGTAGACCGTTTCGTTGTCCAACGCACGGTGCTCCGCTTTCAGATAATCCGAAATGGATTTTGCTGAGAAGGTATTGCCCACATTGTTGAAGGTGTATTTGACCACTCGTTCTAACTGGTCGATCTTTCTCACCTGATTGCGCTTGACAATATCCGAGAAGATCGTGGAGTTGTAAATATCCCGCACGATGGTGTAGACCTCGTCCTGAGAGAACTCCTGCAAATGCGTTGCCGGGAAACCGCCCAAGCGCACGAAGTTTGCAAGCTCTGCCTTCGGCTCTCCAACCTCGGTATATTGGCTTTTGAACATCAGGTACTCGCCAAAGGACAAGGTGAAGATGCGGAAAGACACATACCGTCCCGTCAGATAGGTCGAGATCTCAGAGGACATCATACGGGAGTTGGAGCCTGTCACATACAGGTCAACATCGAAGTCCGACGCCAGCGAATTGACGACCTTTTCCCAGCCCTTGATTTCCTGCACCTCATCAAGAAACAGATAGGTTTTTCCATCGGGCGAAAGACGCTCCTTGAGCTGTGCGTACATCTGCTTTGCCGTCATATCCTCATATTCCATCGAGTCATAGCGGCAGCTGACAATGCGCTCCTCTGGGATGTTATGCTGCGTTTTCAATCTCTCCATAATCATTTTCAGGATCGTTGACTTTCCGCAGCGGCGCACTCCCGTGAGGATTTTTACAAATGGCGTATCCACATAAGCCATAATCTTATCTACATACAAAGGTCTGTAAATCATCGTGACCACCTCCGTTTGTAGATAGTATACCGCAATTCTCATCAAAAGTCAATTTGTTTTGCGATTATAAACCGCAAAACTTTTCGACAGTTTATTCAACTGCGGATTGCCTGCTATATGGCGAGGGTTAAGCACCCTCGCCCGGTTTGGTGGTCATCAGCTTATAGAGCTTCGTGTTCTTGGGGAACTTATTGGCAAACGGAACAAGGCTGGAGCCGACCTTGATTAGTCCGTGACCGGCATCAACATTGGTGATATAGGAAAGCTGGGTGTCCGAAATGCTCTGCCGCAAGTTCGGCGTGGATGTGAAGAACTTCGCCATTGACCGTATTCCGGAGGAGCTGGCGGGCAAGTCCCCTAAGGAAATTCGTGCGGAGCTTTCCAAGACCCGTTCTGCGATGAGCGAGATTGGCTCCCGTGTGTCGGAGGAAATCTACCGTCGCCGAGCAGACCGAAGCAAAGATCAGGAAAGATGGGGTGTGAGTGATGAAAGAGGAACGCTATCACATCGCCTTGGACGATTATGAACACGGCGTAGTGATTCGAGCTTTGAACGATACCAAAACCGAACTGATGAATGAGGGTAAATCCACCGATGCCGTGGACGATCTTATCATCAAGGTCGGGTATGCCCCAAAGAAAAAGTTCAAGGTAGTGGAAAGAAAGGACTGCTCCTGCCGTGAATCGAGATAACGACAGACAGACCTCCATCATTCTCGCCGTACTCGGCATCCTGCCGATTGTGTGGCTCGGACTTCTCATTGCACCATCCGTTAAGGGTGGCTTGCCGGAGATACTGCCGAGCTTGATGAATGTGATGAGCGACCCGTTTCATATAGTGCTTTGCGAGGACAGTGTAAAAACTGTCCTCGTTTTGCTTCTCTGCTATGGAATGGGCATCGGCATCTATACCGCTTCCGGGAGCAAACTTTCCATCCGTCCAAGTAATGATACCTCGGCGGGTTGCACCGGATTTACTTGCAGTAATTTTCACGCTGTCAGAGGGTGCGGTAGCCGCCGTAATGACGAGCTTGTTTCCGCTGACGCTGAAAGAAATGCCATCCTCATTCGCAGAAAAGCTATAATTGGAAAGGACATTGTTGCTGTCAGTCAGAGTTGCGGTGTAGTTCGTGCCGTTCCAAGCAAGCTCGACATTCTGCGCCTTGCCGGGAGTTTTCGCCATAAAGCTGGGAATAGCAGAGTGACGCTGTACGCTTGCTTCAATGCTGTTGTAGTAGCTGATGAACTGGCTATACAGAGGGTGCGCTGTGCTGACAACACTCTTGACGGCATCATAGCTGCCGGGACTGATATGATTGAAGTCCTCATCTCGCTCACCGACCACGGTTTCCCAAATAAGAACCTGCGTCGCCATCGCCTGTGCCAGTGTTTCGGCATCGCTTGCGTTCTGAGAACGCCAAGAGGTACTGATTGGTCCCGTGTAGCCGTACTGCATAATACGACCGATGAACAGTTTCATATCGTAGGGAGAAATAGTGCTGTTGAAATCCGAGGGGAGGTTATCCCAAAAGGTTTCATCCTTGCTGGTGTATCTGTCGCCAGTGTCCTGCGGCGTACCCGGCTCAATGCAGTAGCAGATATTTCCGTCATACGAGTGCATTGCTCGAATGGTAGTGTACTTGGACTCACCGGAATACCAACCGTTCATATAGTGAAGATTGGAGTGTCCCCAAGTACCGCTGTAGTCGAGATTTGCATCTCCGCTTCTCGGAAAAGAAATGAGATAGACTTCCGCTTGCTCTCCTGCGGCAAAGGCGGTAGTCGTGCCAAGTCCGATAAATGCGGACAGGCACATCACGAGAGAAAGCAGTCCTGCAATTCCTCGCTTGAAAAAATGTGTTTTCATTGTGTTGATTACCTCCTTGAAAACGAAAAACGCACCGTACAATGACGATGCGTTTCAGGGTGAAATGTGTTTTGTTGTTATGCGTAGCCGATGCCGATATAGATTTCATAAGAGCCGCTTCCGGTCTGCTCATACCAAATCCACACATCGGTGATGTCGCCGTCCTTGGCATATCGGTCGAGATAGCCACGAATATCCCGTTCGGTGTATTTGCATTTTACACCTGCGGCGATGGGGTTATCCCAGCAATACACGGCTCCGCTGTCGAGCATAAGTCCGATGCTTTCGGCGTAGCTCTTGGCAAAGCTGATCCAGTAGTCAATGTCAAAGACCGGCTCAGTAGGTTCTTCTTTCGGCGGCTCCGGTGGCGTTGATTTCTCATTTGCCGGAGGTGTGGGCAGTTCTTTTTCTGTCGGGGCAGTGGTTTCCGGTTGGCGTTCGGACTCGTCGGTTTTCTTTTCGGGTTCGCTTGGCTGTGGCAGCACTGCTGTGCGGTGATCAGTCTGTTCGGGAACCGCTGTTGTTTGGGTGGCACTTTCCGATACGCTTGCCGGGTTCTCTGCGGCACGGCTATCCGTTTGCGATTCTGTGCTTTGGGGACGGTCAACCTCCGTTTTCTTTTCTTCCTGAGCCGTTTCTGCTTCACTGGGGACGATGTTACTGTCCGAAGAAGAAATAGGGTCAGGCGTTTCTGCAATATGCGAGGCATTGTTGCATCCCGTAGTCAGACACAGAAGCACAGCGAGTAAAAGAACTGCGATTTTTGGTTTCATACGCTTCACTCCCTTCGACAACATTTTACCCGATGAGAACCGTTCAGACAAAGATGCGTTTTGAAGCGCAACTTTTTATCATATCGCCGGTGGGCGCAATTCCAAACTGTGCGATCTCCGAGCCTCTCTTAGATAGACTTATTTAGAGAGATAGAGATAAAGTTAGGAGATGGATTATTTATTCTCGGATAGTCTGGAAGTTCTGGGGATGGAGTGTGAGGAAGGGGACAGCGGAAAACATACTCCGTGTGCCTATCGGCTGTCACGCTCTGCCCGCTGGCGCAGGAAACGACTGTAATGCTCCAATGCTTTGACCACATAATCCTCCGTTTGGCTGACGGGGATATTCTTCGGGATCAGGCTTCGCACCTTGTCCCCACGCAGGACGATTTTCTCACGCTGGTTTGGCTTTTCCTCGCTCATAATGGCAGATACTACTTCCGGTGTGAGTTTGCCTTCCGTGAAGAACTTCCGCATACGAATGGTCTGATCGTGGGACGGGGTACATTGGTTCAGGTCAATTTCATCAACCACCGCCCGCTGGCTGTCCTCGTCCAAATAGGATAGCTCCACCGCAGGACGCATTTTGATTTTCCCTTCGTCCACAAGGTCAAGAAGTTCTTGGACAAGGTTTGTCAGACGGATATAGCGATGAATTTGATTTCTGCTATCGCCTGTTTCTTCTGTTATGGCTTCAGAGCTTCTATCAAACTTCGTCCCCACTGGGGACAAAGTTAAATCTGAACGCTGTCCTTGCCGCTTCATCGCTTCCAGCCGCATTTTATAGGCAAACGCCTTTTCTGAGGGAAGTATCTGCGACCGCTGGTAGTTGCTCTCCACCATCAGCACAGTGGCGGCATCACGGTCAAGGTCTACGACCTCGCAACGGAGTGCTTCAAATCCGGCAAGTTCACACGCTCGTTTTCGCCTGTGACCGGAAATCAGCTCATATCTGCCGTCCTCTTTTTGACGCACGGTAGCCGGAGTAATGACTCCTCGCTCCTTGACACTCTCCACAAGCTGTATCATATCCTCGTCGTCCCGTACCTTAAATGGGTGGTCGGGAAAATCGTCGATCAGCTCAAGGGGAATATCTCGGATTTTACTGAGCTTGGCATCGTCCCGAAGCTCCTGTGTAGAAAACAGGTCATCGAGCGTCGGCAGAGTGAAGTCGCTCTTTCTTCCTGCCATCGGCAGACACCTCCTTTGCGAACTCAGCATAAGCCTTTGCAACAGGACTGCTCGGCTCATACTTGTAGATGCTTACGCCCTTGGAAGCAACCTCTGCGGCTTTCACTGCCATAGGAATGGAGGAACGGTATATCTTAATAACGCTCCCAAAGTTCTTTCGCAGTGCGTCGGCAGTGCTTTTTGCGAGGTTGGTGCGGTTATCTACGATGTTCAATAGGATACCGTCGATTCGCAGGCTCGGATTGATGTACTGCCTGACCTTTCCAATGGTCTGCATCAGTTGGGTCATTCCCTTTGCCGGAAGGTATTGCGCCTGCACGGGAATGATTACGCTATCTGCCGCCGCCAAAGCATTCAGAGTTACCATACCGAGCGAAGGCATACAGTCAATCAGTACATAGTCATAATTGTCTTTGACCTTGCTCAGATAGCTTCTCAGAATGGTTTCACGGCTCATTGCGGTCACAAGCATCATTTCCATAGCAGACAGCTCGATGTTGGCAGGGAGCAGATCGACATTTTCCTCGTGATGCAGAATGCCGCTTCGTGGGTCTGTATGATCTTCACGGATAACCCCGGATAGCTTATCGGTAATGGTCGTCGTAAGACTGTCATTATCTCGCCACCCAAGGCAAGTTGTGAGGTCGCCCTGCGGGTCGGCATCTACAAGGAGTACCTTCTTGCCGAGTCGTGCAAGCCCGACACCCAAATTGACCGTTGTGGTCGTTTTGCCTGTGCCGCCTTTCTGATTGCAGATAGCAATGGTTTTACAGTTTGGCATTTCGCTTTTCCTCCTTCTT
>NZ_JBBMFF010000195.1:0-3202 GCF_040096185.1 Faecousia intestinalis
AGGCCCTCTCAGTCACCTTCGGTGACAGCTCTCCCAAAGGGAGAGCCGAGGGCGCTTCGCGCCCCGCAATGACACGGCACGGTGCAGGACTTCCGTCAAACTCCTAGCTGGCTGTCCCCTGAGCTTACAAAATTCGGCGTTCCTCTGTCATGCGGCGGCCGGACATCGGATTTCGTGCAAATCCGCGAAAAAAAGGAAAAATTTTACGCAAATTTTTGTTGACAAGAACCGGATATGGTGATATAATCCGAACCGATAAAAACATATCGATTGTTTTTATACGATACCGTGAACCACTCCAACGGGCAGCGGTATGACAAAACTCATCCCGCCGGTGCCATTCCGACGGCCCCGAGCAAATTTTTTGGAAGGAGAACATCCATCATGAGTTTTAAGTCTGATATCGAAATCGCACAGGAAACCACCATGCAGCCCATCACCGAGGTCGCCAAGACCGCAGGAATCGACGAGAAGTATCTGGAGCAGTACGGCAAGTACAAGGCCAAGGTCGACTACAGCATCCTGAAGGAAGAGACCCACACCCAGGGCAAGCTCGTCCTCGTCACCGCCATCAACCCCACCCCCGCAGGCGAAGGCAAGACCACCACGACGGTCGGCCTGGCCGACGGTATGCGCAAGCTCGGCAAGAACGTCCTTGTCGCTCTGCGTGAGCCGTCCCTCGGCCCGGTCTTCGGCGTCAAGGGCGGCGCGGCCGGCGGCGGCTATGCGCAGGTCGTCCCGATGGAGGATATCAACCTCCACTTCACCGGCGACTTCCACGCCATCGGCGCTGCCAACAACCTGCTGGCTGCCATGCTGGATAACCATATTTATCAGGGCAATCGCCTGAACATCGACCCGCGCCGCATCACCTGGCGCCGCTGCGTCGATATGAACGACCGTCAGCTCCGCTTCGTCGTCGACGGCCTCGGCGGCCGCGTCAATGGCACCCCGCGTGAGGACGGCTACGACATCACCGTCGCCTCCGAGATCATGGCAGTTCTCTGCCTGGCCTCCGACATCACGGACCTGAAGGCCCGCCTGTCCCGCCTGGTCGTCGGCTATACTTACGACGAGAAGCCCGTCACTGCCGGTGACCTGAACGCCCAGGGCGCCATGACCGCCCTGCTGAAGGACGCTCTGAAGCCGAACCTCGTGCAGACGCTCGAGCACACTCCGGCCTTCGTCCATGGCGGCCCGTTCGCCAACATCGCCCATGGCTGCAACTCCGTCACCGCGACGAAGATCGCCATGCACCTGTCCGACTACACCATCACCGAGGCCGGCTTCGGCGCTGACCTGGGTGCTGAGAAGTTCCTCGACATCAAGTGCCGCATGGCCGGCCTGAAGCCGAGCTGCGTCGTCCTCGTTGCCACCGTCCGCGCCCTGAAGTACAACGGCGGCGTGCCGAAGGCCGAGACCGGCGTCGAGAACCTCGAGGCTCTGGAGAAGGGCCTGCCCAACCTGCTGCAGCATGTCGGGAACATCACCAAGGTCTACAAGCTGCCGTGCGTTGTGGCCATCAACCGCTTCCCGCAGGACACCGAGGCCGAGCTGAAGCTCGTCGAGGATAAGTGCCGCGAGCTGGGCGTCAACGTTGCTCTGTCCGAGGTTTGGGGCAAGGGCGGCGAAGGCGGCATCGCGCTGGCCAACGAGGTCATCCGTCTGTGCGACCAGCCGAACGACTTCACGTTCTCCTATGAGCTCGACAAGCCCATCAAGGAAAAGATCCGCGACATCGTCACGAAGATCTACCATGGCGACGACGTGGCCTTCACGCCGAACGCCGAGAAGCAGATCAAGGCTCTGACCGAGCTGGGCTACGACAAGATGCCCATCTGCATGGCCAAGACGCAGTATTCCTTCTCCGACGATCCCGCGAAGCTGGGCGCGCCGAAGGGCTTCACCGTCACCGTGCGCAATGTCAAGGTCTCCGCGGGCGCAGGCTTTCTCGTTGCCCTCACCGGTGAGATCATGACCATGCCCGGCCTGCCGAAGGTCCCCGCTGCCGAGCGCATCGACGTGGACGAGAACGGCAAGATTTCCGGCCTGTTCTAATAGCGGCAACCCCACGCAATCGCATCCTCGGCCTTCGCCGGATATTTTCCGCCGATCCATCGGTTCGGAAAGCTTGAAATACACAAAGTATTCCTGCGCTTCCCGAATCTCGCCTCGACGAAAAATCTCGCGCCGAATGCTCTCGATCAATTGCGCGGCGCTGCCTGATGATCAAATTTCCATAAACTCCGGCGGAATCCCCGCCGGAGTTTTTCGGATTCCCTGCCCGCTGCGGCCTGTGCCTGCGATACGGACAGGCTGGCGTTAAAACGGTATGCACCGATTGCATCTGCAGCGGCGCTCCCGGAGCGCTGCTGCAATCCCCGCCGGGGCCCCGGGCACAATACGCCGCCGGAGCCCCCATCAGTGGCCGGTTCAAACCCCTCACAAATTCAAAGGAGAATATTCTTATGGATATGACGACAAAATCCTGCCGTGAATTTGTCACGGTGCTTGCATCCAACGAGCCCGCTCCCGGCGGCGGCGGCGCGGCGGCCCTTGTCGCGGCGCTCGGCACCGCGCTGGGCAACATGGTCGGCTCCCTGACCGTCGGCAAGAAGAAGTATGCCGATGTCGAGGCTGAGATCCTCGCCCTGAAGGCCAAGTGCGACCTGCTGCAGAACGAGCTGCTCGATCAGGTCCCTGCCGATGCCGAGGGCTTCGTCCCGCTGGCCAAGGCCTATGGCATCCCGAAGGACGATCCCAACCGCGCGGCCGTGCTTGAGGAAGCCACCATCACCGCCTGCAAGGTCCCAATGCACATCATGGAGCTGTGCTGCGAGTCCATGGACGCCATTGCCGTCTTTGCGGCAAAGGGCAGCCGCCTCGCCGTGTCCGATGCGGGCTGCGGCGCCGTCATTGTCAAGGCCGCCCTGCAGGCCGCGTCCCTGAACGTCTTCATCAATACCAAGACGCTTCAGAACCGCGAAAAGGCCGAGGAAATGAACGCCTATTGCCTGAAGATGCTCGATACCTGCGGCAAAAAGGCCGACGAGATCTTCGAGACCGTCAAGAACGGCTTCTTCAAGTAATATAACATAATGCAGCCTCCGTAGGGGCGGGGACAGCCGGGCCCGGCGGTAAACCGCCGACTCGTACAGGGCATCGTTAAAATGGCAACTGCCCTTGTAGGGGCGGGGCATGC
>NZ_JBBMFF010000196.1:0-4252 GCF_040096185.1 Faecousia intestinalis
CGAGGCCCCAACGGGGCCGTGGCAATCTCGGGAAGGCACTGCCGACTCGTACCGGCCGCCGTTAAAACGGAACCGGCCCCGACGGGGCTTGTAGCGGCGCTCACTGCGCAGCCGTTGGCGGCTTTGCCGCCTTACGGATGCGGCGTGCCCCTTGCGGGTAGTGAACGCCCTGTACGGGGCTATTCAACCGCGTAAGGACGCTGGTCTGCACTGCCCTGATGTGTCATTGCGAGGAGGCGCGGCCGGGCAGGACACGCCCCTGCCCCTGCAACGACCTTCTCCAAAATACAAAAAATCCCCCTGCGCACGCAGGGGGATTAGCTGCCTTATCTTACAGAGAGCCGAGCAGAGCGACGAACAGCGTCAGCAGGACGAATACAGCGGCGATCCACTTCGTCAGGCGGGAGAGCTTCGCGTCCAGCGTGCCGGCCTTGCCCTTGCCAAGATAGGTGTCGGAACCGCCGGCGATCGCGCCGAGGCCATCCTCTGCGCCATTCTGGAGAATGATCACGACCGTCAGTACAACGCAGGAGATCATCTGGAAGATCAGGAGAATCAGCTTCAGGGTATCCATAGTAAAAAACCTCCAAAAACGGCCGCGGTTACGGCAGCGGCCTGCCGGAATCAGCCCAAAGGGCGAATATACATACAGTGCCTACAATAATATCATAATGTGCCGGAATTATCAAGCACTTTTTTTGTTATTTCGTGGCCCACGTTCCCGTTGCGGCGCAGGTGAGGTAGGCATTGATGAAGCCGTCGAGGTCGCCGTCCATCACGGCGTTGACGTTCGTGCTCTCAAAGCCCGTGCGGGTGTCCTTCACGAGGGTGTAGGGCATGAAGACGTAGGAGCGGATCTGGCTGCCCCACTCGATCTTCTGCTGCACGCCCTTGATGTCGGAAATTTTCTCGAGGTGCTCGCGCTCCTTGATCTCGATGAGCTTCGAGCGCAGCATGCGCATACACGTTTCCTTGTTCTGGAACTGGTCGCGCTGCGTCTGGCAGGAGACGACGATGCCGGTCGGCTTATGGATGAGTCGGACGGCGGAGGACGTCTTGTTGATGTGCTGGCCGCCTGCGCCGGACGAGCGGTAGACCTGCATTTCAATGTCCTCGGGGCGAATTTCGACCTCGACGTCGTCCGGGATCTCCGGGATGACCTCCACGGCGGAGAACGACGTGTGGCGGCGGCCAGCCGCGTCGAACGGCGAGACGCGCACGAGGCGATGCACGCCGGCCTCGCCCTTCAGAAAGCCGTAGGCGTTGTCGCCCTCGATCATGATGTCCGCCGACTTCAGGCCGGCTTCGTCGCCGTCGAGATAGTCGAGAATTTTATAGGTAAAGCCGTGTGCCTCGGCCCAGCGGGTATACATGCGGTAGAGCATGGCGCACCAATCCTGCGCCTCCGTGCCGCCCGCGCCCGCGTGGAAGGACAGCAGCGCGTTGTTCGCGTCATATTCGCCCGTCAGCAGGGTCTCCAGACGGGCCTCCTCCATGTCGGCCTCGAGCTTGGCATAGCCCGCCGTCAGCTCCTCGAGCATGGAGTCGTCGTTTTCCTCCAGCGCCATTTCGCAGATGGTCATCAGGTCGTCCCATTCGCTGCACATGGACTGGAACTTGTCGCGCTTGCGCTCGAGCGTCTTCGTGCGCATGACGGCCTTCTGCGAGCGCGCGGGGTCGTCCCAGAAGCCGGGGGCCTCCGCCATGGCGTGCAGGCGCTCCAGCTCATCGAGCAGGCTCTGCGGCACAAAGGCGGCGCGCAGCTCCTCGAGCTTCGGCTTCAGGTCGTTCAGTTTGCTCTTATATTCTTCAAATTCGATCATGACAGTATTCTCCAGTTTCGGAATATCATATATAGTATAGCCGAAAGAAGCCCTCCTGTAAAGGGAAATTTTCTGCCCGTTCAGCGCGCGCTGATCTCATATTCCTCGTCCGCGAAGATAAGATCATCCACATCTCCGCCTACCTGCTCCCACCATGGCATGGTCCTCCCCCCTTCCGCCTTTTGACGCTCAGGCCTCCCATTGTATGCGTCTGGGCGGGAAAAATCGCGCGACTTTTGGCGCTGCCTCTTGACATTTTTTCAAAAAACCGCTAAGATGATTCGGTAAATACACATGTCCCAGTAGCTCAGCTGGATAGAGCACACGCCTCCTAAGGTCACGACAAATCGCCCACCTTTGAGCCAAAGGCGATAGGTCCACAGTTCAATTTCATATACGCCCCAATAGCTCAGCCGGATAGAGCGTCCGCCTCCTAAGCGGAAGGCCAGAGGTTCGAATCCTCCTTGGGGTGCCAACCGCCACAAAATTGTGTGATTTTGTGGCGGTTATTTTTCTAAGCGCCGGTCATTTTTCGCCGTTTTTTTCTAAGAAAATCCGGCATTTTTCTAATGGGACGGGTACAGTATGTCCCGCCGATTCTTCTAATGCAGGGGAACGGTTCAAAATTAAAGCCTGTAAAGGTCACAAAAGCGAGGAAGTAATCGCGTGGTTTTGCCAGACAGGAACAATTGTCAAGAGAATCTGCAGAGTGATTCTCTTTCTATCATACAAATTATGAACAGTTTGATTTTTGGCTGAAGCAGTCCATGCTTCGGCTTTTTTGTTTTCCCAATCAGCCCTGCCATATCCACTTAAGACCGCAGAAAAGCGATGCTTTTATACTTTTACTAGGATTTACAAACCTTTATTTGGCTTTATCATCGGAAAAATTTTTTCAACTTTTTTTGAAAAAAACTTTTACAAAATGGCCTCCTTATTCCCAATTAGTGAAGGGGTTATTCTTGCGAGGGCTCCTTCCGGAACCTTGAAAACAGAATAACCATTCATCAGATACATTCCAAAGCGGAGGCGAAAGCCTCAGCCGGAGGTGAGATACGCCGAGACCCACCTGCCCGAAAGGGAGATTGCGGATAGCAAGGTGGATAGCGAATCCGGGTCACACCCAAATGCTTGGTTGCTCCAAGCATGGCGATGAAACGCTTTGGGACAATGATACTTCTCTACGGAGCTGGCGGAGAACCCGGCAGGGGTGAGATTCCCATGGACTCGACTCGCAATCGAGCGTCTGATGAATTCCTTTCCTGCACTTAGGGGGCGGGGTCGAATGAAGTGCAGCGACCAAAGCACAGAACCAATCTCTGTGTTTTGGTGGGTCGCAAGATCAAATTCAAAATGGAAGGAGGAACGAATATGTGTCAGGTAATTGCGATTACAAATCAAAAAGGGGGTGTTGGAAAAACGACTACGACCTTTCATCTTGGCACCAAGCTGGCACAGGAGGGCAAGCGGGTTCTGCTGATCGATGCAGACCCACAGGCCAGTCTGACCGTCTGTTTCGGCATCCGGGATGCGGACACCTTGGACACGACGCTGACCAATGCGTTGCAGGCCATTGTGGAGGACGAGCCAATCGACCCTGAGATGGGCATTCGGACACACGAGGAGGGCGCAAAGCTGTTCCCGGCAAACATCGAGCTGGCATCCTTTGAAACCGCCATGATCAATGTCATGAGCCGGGAGTACATCATGCGAGAGTTCGTGAACATACACCGCCCCAACTTTGACTACATTCTGATTGACTGTATGCCGTCGTTGGGTATGCTGACGGTCAATGCGTTGGCGGCGGCAGACAGCGTGATCATCCCCTCTCAGCCCAGCTTTCTGTCTGCAAAGGGTCTTGACCTCTTGCTCCATTCGGTGGCAAAGGTCAAGCGTTCCATCAACCCCACACTGGACATCAGCGGTATTCTGCTGACGATGGTGGACGATCGCACGAACAATGCACGGGACATCGCAACCACGATTCGCGCAAGCTACGGCGATGCCATGTTCAAGGAGGTGGCGGACGTGCAGACGGCAGATATGCTCAAGCTACCCGTCCCGGAGGCACATTATCATAATGTGGTGCTGAAACCGTCTGAACACCAAAAGGAAATGGTGGCAGACCTGTCCACCCGTGCCGAGCGTGTGCGAAATAAAATGGTCAATTCCAGTGAAGACAATATGCTCTTAATTACCAATGACGGCAGAAAGCTGGCACTGGATCAGCGGCTGGTCAACCCCATGCTCCCCGACAGCGACACCGGCAAGGTCACTGCCTGTGCCAACATTGTCTACGACATCTGGCAGAGAACCACGCCCCGGCGGTCAACGCAGATGGTGTTCTGCGATCGTGTAGCGATACGTTGCTACAAATAAACTTTATGTGGGCGAAAGCCTGTAAGGAGGTAAAAGTAGCGGGGAAAACA
>NZ_JBBMFF010000197.1:0-4164 GCF_040096185.1 Faecousia intestinalis
ATTCGCCGAGGCCTGCCTGTTGTCCAACTGGTTTCTGCGAGATTGCCACGTCGGCCTCCGGCCTCCTCGGAATGACAAACCTGTTTGTCTTACGCCGCCGAATTACTACTGCAATACCTGCGACTGCCCATGGCGGTCACTACCCGTAAAGGGTACGCCGCATCCGTAAGGCGGCAAAGCCGCCAACGGCTGCGCAGTGACCGCCGCTACAGACGTAATCGGTGCACGCTGTTTTAACGATGGCCTGTACGGACTGCAACTGCCTACCCGAGATTCCCACGTCGCTTCGCTCCTCGGAATGACAAGCCTGTTTGCCTCGCGCCACGGAATCACCACATACCTTCCTGCATATTCTGCATATTATTGAAATTAACTGGATATTTTCTGCAAAAATATTGACAAAAAAATAAAATGTGGTATTCTGGATTTACCGAGAGGCACATTGCCAAATAACCGGAAGGAACAGACGGAAAGGAGAAACGCGCATGAAAACCCGTAAATTTCTGATATTTGCAGCCCTGCTGCCGCTGCTGCTCCTGCTGGCCGGGTGCGGCGAAAAGCAGGCGTTCAACCCGGTCGTCTTTGTTGCAGAACGCTCAGCGGACAGCCTGACGAACGCGGCGGGGGAACGTCTGCAGGGCGATCCGGAGCTGGGCTTTGACAACGACGCCACGACTATGGAGTTTGGCGAATTATATGCCACACAATTATATATCACACATTTGGTTGCTTACGAGATTCCGCGCACGACGTCCCTGACGCTGCATTCGCAATATAACCCGGTCATAGAAAGTGCGTCCACGGAGTTCCTGCTGCACAGCGATGCCGTGGAATGCCAGCTGGACGCGACTTACGCCGAGGACGGCGAGCTGACGTTCGAGATCGACGCGGAGTCGTGCAGGCTGCGCGGGGACGACATGGAGTACAGCCTCCTATTCGATTACGGCTGCGAGGACAAGACGACGCTGACCATAAAGGCGGCCGGTTCGCAGGAGGTCACGGTCACATACCGGAACGGAAACGTCGTCATTCAGTCGGACACGGCGTTCACGCTCCGCCAGTTTGCTCCCGGCAGCGACGAAACGGAGCGGTTCTACGATTTCCCGGCGGGCCGCACGGTCATCACGTCCTCCACGGTTGAGGGCGTTACCTGGAAATAAGGAAAAAGACGCAGGCCTGGCGGCGCCCCCCGCCGGGCCTGCGTTTGTCATCGTCTTTTTGCTTGCATTGCCGGGCGGAGTGTGCTACACTGTAGCTGTATATCTATGGAATAACGGAGAATGTATCATGACCGAATTGATTCAGGAATCCACCCTCGCGGAATACGAGGCATTTGTGCAGAGCCACCCGAAGGGACATTTTGCGCAGAGCTCCCTCTGGGCCAAGCAGAAGCCCGCGTGGAAGTGGCGCGCCATCGTCTCGCGCGGCGCGGACGGCCGGATCCGGGGCAGCATCGCCTTCCTGATCCGCACCATGCCCTATATCCACAAAACGATGCTCTACGCCTGCCGCGGCCCCGTCTGCGATCTTGACGACCGCGAGACGTTCGGCGAGCTTGTCGCCGCCGCCCGCGAGCTGGCGAAGGAATATAAGGCCTATGTCATCAAGATCGACCCGGACGTCCCCGTGGAAAACGAGGATTTCCGCCGCATGCTCGAGGACTTCGGCTTCCGCACGCGCCACGGCGGCAAGAATTTCGAGGCGATTCAGCCGAAATTCGTCTTCCGCCTCTGGCTCAACGGCCGCACGGAGGACGAGCTCATGGCCTCGTTCCACCAGAAGTGGCGCTATAACATCCGCCTCGCCGTGAAAAAGGGCGTGGAGGTGCGCGTCTGCGGCAAGGAAATGGTGCCGGATTTCGCCCGCATCATGCTCACGACCGGCGTGCGCGACGGCTTCGTCACCCGTCCGCCGGAGTATTTTGCCAACATGCTCGACAACCTCGGCGAGCACGCGCGGCTGTATATGGCCTTCCACGAGGGCCAGCCCATCGCGGGTACGCTGGCCATCCATTACGGCGACAAGGTGTGGTATCTCTACGGCGCAAGCTCGAACGAGCACCGCAACCTCATGCCGAATTATCTGCTGCAGTGGAGCATGATCCAGTGGGCCGTTGAGACCGGCTGCAGCGTCTATGATTTCCGCGGCGTTTCCGGCGATATCTCGGAGGACAACCCCCTGTATGGCCTGTATAAGTTCAAAAAAGGCTTCGGCGGAGATTTCACGGAATTTGTCGGCGAGTACGACCTCGTGCTCAAGCGCACGGCGTGGCTTATCGCCGAAAAGGGCAGCGTGCTCTATAAGAATCTCAACGCGAAGCTCTATCTGCTGAAAAACCGTAAAAAGTGAGGTGCGCCCATGAAGGCCTATGTGGTGGAGAAGGAAGCCCTCTCCCATAATATCGAACTGCTGCAGAAAATGGCAAACGGCGTCCCCGTCTGGGCCGTGCTCAAGGGCAACGGCTACGGCATCGGCGTGCTGCCGCTGGCCCGCCATCTGGCGGAGGCCGGGATCGACCATTTCTGCGTGACCGAGGTGCGCGAGGCGGAGCTTCTGCGCGAAAACGGCTTTGAGGATGCTTCGATCCTGATGCTGCGCTCCACCGGCGACCCGGCGGAGCTGAACCGCCTGATGGACCTGCGGGTCATTCTGACCATCGGCTCGTGGGAGACGGCCTGCGCCATCAACGCCATTGCGGCTGAGCGCGCGGACGTCGTCGAGGCTCATCTGAAGATCGACACCGGCATGGGCCGCTACGGCTTCCTGCCGGAGGATATGGATCACATCCTTGGCGTCTACCGTGAACAGAAAAATATCGCGGTCAGCGGCGTTTATACGCACTTCAACTGCGCCTTCGGCAGCAAAAAGCTCACGCATCAGGAATTCGAGACCTTTCAGAAGACGGTCTCGGCCATCCGCGAGGCCGGCTTCGAGACCGGGACGGTGCACTGCTGCAACTCGTCTGCCTTCCTGCGCTTTCCGGAGATGCACTGCGATGGCGTACGGCTCGGCTCGGCCATTCTTGGCCGTGTGCCCTTCCACACAAAGCTGCGCCCCGTCGGCTATGCCGAGGCGCATGTGGAGGAGCTGCGCGTCCTGCCGAAGGGCCACCCGACAGGCTACGGCGCCATGTGGACTGCGCGTGAGGATACGCCGGTTGCCATTGTCCCCATCGGCTGGTACAACGGCTTCCGCGAGCGCTGCGACGGCGGCATCACACGCTTCCGCGACTGCCTGAGCCTCATTCTGCGCGGCCTGCGCGGGATCTTTTTCCGCGCCCTGCCGCTCGTGGAGGTCAACGGACATAAATGCCGTGTCGTCGGCCAGATCGGCATGCTGCATATCGCCGTGGACGTGCGCGGCATCGAGTGCAAGCCCGGCGACCGCGTCATCGTGCCGATCAACCCGCTTCATGTCAAGGGCATGAAGATCCAGTACCGGTGACGGCTATGCAGTGGGATCCGCAGGCGGTGCGCGCCGCGCTGGCCGCACCGGGGGAAAAGACCTCCCGCAGGCTGCTCTCGGAGCTTTGCGAGGACTTCCGGCGCGAGAAGCCCGAGGAGTGGAAACGAATCGAGGCGGCGAGCTATTCTGAGCAGGACTGTGCGGCGGCGCAGCGGGCCTATCGGCGGGCATCTGCCGTTTCGACGGCCCTGCTCGTGCTGGCGCTGGCGGTCGTGATCGCGGCCTTTGTGCTGGGCGATTTCGGAGCGGCCTTCCTGACGGGCTGGGGCAACCGCTATCTGCTGGCCGGGGCGGTGCTGGCCGCCATGGGACTGCTCGTGCTGGGCGGCCTCTTTGCCGGGAAGTACCGCGCGATCTTTCTGGCGACGGTCCTGCTGGAACGGGAAGAAAGGAAGACGGAAAATTGAAACCCATGCTCCTGTGTAGGCAAGAAGAACTGCACAGGAGCATGTCTCAAAACAAGATATGGTGCCGTGTAGCGCGTGAAAACGCCAGATATCGTATGCACAAAAAAGATTGAAATTAGTCGAAAAAAGTGCTTGACAAAAGGAGGTATGCATGGTATTATATCGGAGCTGTCTGCAAGAGACACAAACGCGAAAGCGGTTGAGGGTCAAGCAGTCGGCGGTGTACCTTGTAAATTAAACAACGAGAAACATGAACAAACACCTTGGACAATTTGATTAAAAAACAAGTTGT